>SXZN01000095.1 GCA_005787865.1 Opitutaceae bacterium
GCGCCTCACTGCAATTTAAAAGGTAACCGCTGGAGCCGGGTATAGGCTTCCGATAAAACGACGCTCGTCTTTGGCTCAGGATTTTCTCCGGTCTTTAGAATGTAAGCGGCCGTAAAATTACCGAGCACGGCGCAGTAGTCGCTGTTGACCATCATGCCAATCAGATCGCCCGTTTTGCTAAAAACCAGATCGCCGCGCTTGGGCGCGATTTCTCCGAATAGTCGCGTGGTAATTCGGTTGTCGAGCTTCACGTAGCTGGTGTTGGCTGCGTCGATGCGGAAGGGCGTCTCGCCGTAACGACCGTCATCCGCGCGCACCAAGACAGCTTCGGGAAATTTAAAAGGCTCCGCCGCCAGCCGATAGATTTTCCCACCCATCAGGGCCGCCAGCGAGGCATCGATCGGCGCCACCATCACGCGCGGATCCAAGCGGAGAAAATGCAGCTCAGCCAAGGGCGCGCTGAAGGAACCCCGGGTCAGCCGACCCGCTACTTGATCATAATCGATCGCTATTTCGCCCAACACAAAAGGCGTGTCGCTCAAATGCATCAGCGCATAAATTTGCTGACCATCGCTCACCAAAATCGTCTGCGTATTATGTTCCTTCACCGTCGGGCTAAATAACCCCGGCCGGCGCGCGATAAATTTTGACTGCACGCGATTGGCCAAAAATTCACTAAAAATTATATTCGGATTAACCGGCCGATTGCTTCTTATCTCCTGGCTCAAAGCGCCCGACTGTTGGGCCAATTGACCCACGCCCAGCGTCAGCTGCGAAGTTTGCTCCTGCACTTTAGCGCGCTCGAGTCGCTCGACTTCCACCTGCTGTTTGGCCTCAGTCAGATTTTGAGTGATGAGCTTTTTTTCCTGCTCAGCCACGCGCACGGCGACGTTGAGATTTTCAATCCGCTGCCGCGCTTCGGCATTTTGCCGATCTAAGCGCACCAACTCAGCTTTCTGTCGCTCCGCCTCAGCGCGACGCTCGTCCAGCTCCCGCTGCATTTTGGCCAACTGTTCCTTGGACAAGGCCGCCTCCTGCGTGGTGGCCGTAAAACGTTTTTCTAATTCGCGGGTACTTGATTGGTTGGCCGCCAAGGAATTCTCAAGCTGGCCCTTCTGCTGTTCTACCGCGGCCAGATTTTTTTCGCGCTCTGACAAAGAACCCCGCGTCGCGGCTAGCTGCGTGGCGAGGGCGTCGCGGGCCGTCTTTTCGTCTTCCAACGTGAGGCGCATCAACTCGACCATGTCCGCATTGATGGCGGGTGCATTGACGGCCGAGCGCGGGGCGGCGGACTCGAGCTGCGTGTGCGACGGCTCCGCTTTCTCCCAGCGCGTGAGCGCGAGGAGATTGAGCAACATAAAGTCGCACATGATTAGTAAGAGCGTCTTGTTCATCGCGCAGTCTCCTTAAACCGTCGCGGCGGCGCCCAGTGATTCCACAATCAGTTTCCGCTTATAGGGTCGCACGTGACGGATTTTCACGAGGGCCACGCAAACAATGCCAAACAAGTTGGAGGAATAAGCCGCCAATAAGTTCGCATCGATCACGCCGAGGACTTGCAGCACCAGCGCGGTCGCAGTGCCGGCGATGCCAAGATACAGCCCGCCATCAAACAGATTTTCCTCATTCTCCATGAGGCGGAGCTTAGCGGTGGCGACCAAGGTCTGCCGGTCGATCTCGGCGATTTTCAGCAAACAGATAACATACATGCCAACCTGCAAGCAGGCGAACAGCGTGATCGAGAGAATGGTGGAGAGGTCCATGGTGGTGGGGGTGGTTACAGCGCTCGTCACCGGCGCCGCCAAGGCGCCGATAACGGGAATCGTGAGTTTAATTTTATAATCAGAAACGGGAGCAGCCTTTAACAAAAAAGGCTCCGAAAAGACAAAAAAGATAAAAGTGAGAATGACCGCAATCAGGCCGCTACTCATGCGGGGAAAAGCACGGCGCAAGGTTGCTTCCACCGTAAAAAATAGCCCCGTATCGACCGCTCGGAGCAGCAGAAAGATGCCTCC
Organism: Opitutaceae bacterium; assembly: GCA_005787865.1. GTDB lineage: Bacteria > Verrucomicrobiota > Verrucomicrobiia > Opitutales > Opitutaceae > Lacunisphaera. The sequence continues at coordinate 2,016 of SXZN01000095.1, forward strand.
TAGAAAAGCCGCGTATTTCGCCAGGAGCGCGAGCTCAGGATGACGCAGGGCAAAGGCGGCCCCCCATTCAAATTCTGGTCCCGCCCCACTGGTAACTGGCACTTGCCGTTGCACCAGTTGCACCACCGCGCCTTCGCCAAAAGCCAGCGCCAGTTGCAAGCTATCGACGCCCCGCCGGCCATAGGTAATGAGATAATGCGCGACAGTGTCGGCGGATTTAGCCATCAAGGCCGCCGTGTAAATAATCGGCAGATGCTCCGGGGCCAGGCGCGTCAAATGCGCAAATTGCCCCACGGTCCCGAGACTGCCCGTCGTGCGCAGGAGCTCCGCCAACTGAATCCAATTCAGCCGCTGACCCAGCGTGAGAATATCCAAATAAAAATCCTCCAACTCGCCCATCTGCCCTGACTGAACCGCTCGTTCCGCGAGAGCCCGCACCTCGCGCTGCAGGGGAGCCGAGAGATGCTCGGTCTGCCAAAGATAAGCCGTGAGTAAAATGACGGCTTCCAACGGTTGTCCGCCCGGACGATTGGCTGGCACAAAGCGCTGCGTCGTAGTCAGCGCGGCCGTCTTCAGCAAAGTCTGGACCGCGGGTAAGCGCGAGACGGTCAGATAACGCCGGAGATTATCGCGCGCCTGCGGCAAGACCATGAACTTGAGCACCGGTTGCGAAGCGGCCGAAGCGGCCGCGTTGCGGTTGGCCAGCAAGGGCTCCAGCGCGACATCCCATCCCCCCCAGGGCATCATCTCGCGATGCTGGCGGGCAAAATTATCGATGATCACCTCGAGGGCGCCCGCGCCCGTATCGCCCGTTTTTTTCGCCGCGGCTAACACCAGCGCGGCGGGGCCTGGTTTATCTAATTCGAGCAAGTCGCGCCCAAAACCTGCGACGCTGGGGGTCCCCCGGCCGGCCTCACGCAGCAGCGCGACATTGAGGGACTTAACATTGACTGGGAGCAACCAAGCCACGGCCAGCAACCCGACGCCCAACCCCAGCCAGAGCTGCCAGGGAGCAGCCCGAGCGTCGGTTGGTCGGGAAATGATGGGCATGATGGAAGGCATAACGGTTAAGCTGGCGGAAACAAATTTATTTGCCGCGCGCCGGCACAAACAAATACACTAGCGCACTTAACCCAGACCAATGTCGCTGCCAATTGTTCACTATAACCATCCGATTTTGCGCAAGAAAGGCGCTAAGGTCACTGCATTCAACGCTCACCTGCGTCACTTGGCCGCAGTCATGGTGGATACTATGCACGCGGCCGAAGGGATCGGTCTGGCCGCTCAACAAATTGGCGAAGCCCTGCAGCTCTGCGTCGTCGACCTCAGCGGGGTCGAAGCAAAATTCAAGTGGACCTACGATGGCACCCATCTGCCGCTGGATCTGTTTATGCCACTGGTGTTGGTTAATCCCGAGGTAACCCCGGTGCTTGCACCGACCGACATTGCAGAAGAAGGCTGTTTGTCTTTCCCTAAAATCCGCGGCGATGTGGTGCGACCTGAGACCATCACCGTAACATTCCAGGACACCGCCGGCCACGATCACACCCTCCATTGCAATGGCCTGTTGAGTCGCTGCGTGCAACATGAAGTCGATCACCTGAATGGCGTGCTCTTCATCGATCGCATGACCAAGCCAAGCCTGAACACCATCGATCTTCAGGTAAAAGCCTTGAAAAAGCGCACCCGTAAATTGGCGGAAAAATCTTAATATGCCTGACCCGACCCCCGCTCGCTCCATCGCTACCCGCACCGGCGATGATGGCACCACCGGCCTACTCTACGGACAGCGGGTGCCAAAAAATCATCCCCAGATCGAAGCCGTGGGGGTACTGGATGAACTCAACGCCGCTTTGGGTTTCGCCAAAGCCACCCGCCCCACCGGCACCAGCGGCACGGCGATCGAACAAATTCAACGCGAACTCGTGGGCCTGATGGGCGAACTCAGTTGCGCGCCGAGTGACGCCGCGCGTTACGCCGCGTCCTCTTTTGCAAAAATTGGCGAAGCGGAGTTAGCGAACCTCGATGCCGCGATCGCCGTGATCGAGGCCCGCCAGCCAAAATTTGATGGTTGGGCCACGCCGGGCGCGAACGTGCATGCCGCGGCCCTCGACCTTGCGCGCACCGCCGCCCGTCGCGCTGAGCGCCAACTCGTGGGGCTCGGATCGCCCACGCCCACCGTGCGACCCGTGCTCTTGCGCTATGTTAATCGCATATCTGACCTGCTGTGGTTGATGGCCCGTGAGGCCGAACAAGCCTGAAACGCTGATCGAAATAATCTGTGCATCCGCTCATTTGTGTCTAAACCCATCACCATGCTCATCGCGGCTATTATACTCGGGCTGGCGGCGCTCGTGCGAATCGCTCCAACGATCGATCCGTCCCTTGTTAATTTCTCTCCGGTCATGGCGATTGCTTTTTGTGGCGGCGTTTATTTTCGCCCAGGCTGGCGCTGGGCCCTTCCTTTTGGCGCGCTCGCGCTGTCTGATCTTTACCTCAATCATTTTTACGCCCGCGAGTATGGCTTCCACTGGTCCCTCGCCGGCCTGGGTGCGCGCACCGCTTGTTTTGGCGGCGCCCTGCTCATCGGCGCGTGGGTGCGCTCCCGCAAATCTTGGCTCAATTTGCTCAATGGTAGCCTGCTCGGAGCGATTATTTTCTACCTCGTGACCAATACTCAATCGTGGGCTGGCGATGTCTTTTACGCGAAAACCTTAGCCGGCTGGTGGCAGGCGCTGACTATTGGCCATCCGGAATATCCGCCCACCCTTTTCTTTTTCCGCAACACGCTTTTCGGCGATCTTCTGTTCACAGGACTTTTTGCCGGTATCATGGAATGGCTGGCCCACCGCCGCGGAGCCCCCAGCCTCTGGGCTGAGACCGCCGAACCGGTCGAAGAACCGGTCGGCGCGAAGGTCGAAAAATGAATCCCCCTACGCGCAAACCTGACTGGCTCCGCGCCAAATTGCCCGCCGGTCCCGCCTACCAGGCGACGCGGCGTCTCGTAGAGGAAAATAAACTGCATACGGTTTGTCAGAGCGCCCAATGCCCCAACATCGGGGAGTGCTGGTCGCGCGGCACCGCCACGGTGATGATTCTGGGTAATATCTGCACCCGCTCCTGCAATTTCTGCGCGATCCAGACGGGGCGCCCCACGGAATTCGACCTCGGGGAACCAGCGCGCGTGGCTGATGCCGTCGCAAAAATGGGACTTAAACATTGCGTGATTACCTCCGTCGCCCGCGATGACCTCGCCGACGGCGGCGCCAGCGTCTGGGCGGCCACTATTCGCGCCACCAAGCATAGAAATCCGCACTGCGCGATTGAGGTGCTCGTGCCAGATTTCAAAGGAAACCTTGATCAGGTCGATCTCGTGCTCGATGCCCGACCGGATATTTTTAATCACAACGTTGAAACCGTTGAGCGCCTGCAAAAACCGGTTCGCGTGCAGGCGCGTTATGATCGCAGCCGCAGCGTGCTCCGCCACGCCAAGAGCCGCGGCTTCATCACAAAAACCGGCATTATGCTCGGCCTCGGCGAGACGCCCACGGAGATCGCGCAATGCCTACGCGATATCGCCAGCGATAAAACCGACATTCTCACGCTCGGCCAGTACCTCCAACCAACGCCGCAGCATTGGAAGATCGACCGCTGGGTACCGCCGGAGGAATTTAAACACTGGAAGGATTTTGCTCTGGCCGCGGGCCTCGGCACCGTGGAAAGCGGCCCGCTCGTTCGCTCAAGTTATCACGCTGACGAGCAATCGCTCAAGTACACCGGCGTCGAGCACCTCAATAACGCGAATACTTTGGCGGGTGCCGTTTAGCCTCCGGTTAATCCTCGCTTCATGCCCCTTCCGCCAGACCAAGCTTGGTTCCCCCTGAAGACCTTCGGTTGGGGCTGGCCGCGGCGCTGGGAGGGCTGGGTGGTGTTCGTCGTTTATCTCGCGGGGCTCCTTGCCGGCACGCTTTTGATCAGTCGATCGCTCACTTATTTTCTAATCTATAACGCCGCCCTCAGCACCGGCCTTATCTTCATCTGCTGGTGGAAAGGGGAAGCACCCCAATGGCGCTGGGGTCCCCAGGACCGTCCGCCTCATAATAAATAAACCCGCCCTGCGCCTCCCCGCGGGATGACTGGCCACAAGCAACGCGGCCGGAATTGAGGTTTTGATTTTGCCCGCGGAGTTGCTTTGCTCCGCCCATGAAACTGCACGCAATTTTTTGGTTGGTGATCAGCATGGCTCTGCTTCTCACGCGGGTCGAGGGCGCGGGCACCTTAGTCTCCGGACCGATGCTCGGCTATCAGGCGCGCCGCGAAGCCTTGATCTGGGTGGAGACAAAAGACGCCCAGCAAGTGAGCCTCGACTACTGGCGCCGCGGCCAACCAGAAACCAAGCAGACCATCACCAAAACGAATTTAAGTTCGACGCCGATCGGTGGACAGATTTCCCATTTCCGCCCCGGCTTACTCGCGGTCGGGACGCTGTATGAGTATGCGCTTAGGATTGATGGTGTGGAGCAGGCGTTGCCCTTTCCCGCCCAATTCAAAACCAGCCCGCTCTGGGAGTGGCGGGCCCCAGCCCCTGATATTAAATTTATCTTCGGGACCTGCGCCTACCTCAATGAGCCGGCTGCCGATCGGCCTGGTCCGGGCTACGGGAAAACGATGGAAACTTTTAGGCTCATGGCCGACAGCGGAGCTGATTTCATGCTCTGGGGGGGCGACAATTGGTATTATCGCGAAACCGATTTTGATTCCATCAGCGGTCTCTGGTACCGCGCTCAACTGACGCGCGCGCAGCCTGAATTGCGTAAACTTTTTGCCGTCATGCCGCATTACGCCACTTGGGATGACCACGATTACGGTTCGAACGATGCGAACAAGAGCTTTGAATTCAAGGATGAGACGCTGCGAATTTTTAAAGCTTACTGGGGCAATCCGATGTACGGCGAGTCGGGCCACCCCGGAGTTTATCAAAAATTTTACCAAAGCGATGCGGCCTTCTTCGTCATGGACAACCGGTGGTACCGCGATGACGACCACCTCATCGTCGCGCAGAATCCCCAGAAATCGCAGTACGGTGCGCACCAATTCGATTGGCTCAAACAATCCTTACTCCACTCCCAAACGCTCAATCACTTTACCTTTAAATTTATCGTTACGGGCGGACAGGTAGTCACCGACTTTGGCGGTGCGACCGAGACCTTCGCGTACTACCAACGGGAACGGGAGGAATTGCTGAAATTTATTCAAGACCACCACATCACTGGCGTGATCTTTCTGACCGGCGATGTGCACTTCACCGAACTCGCCAAGAAAAACATTGGCGGCACGCACTGGGTCTATGAATTAACCTCCTCACCCATCAGCAGCGGCGTTTCGTCCATCGGCCGCACCGAACGCGCCCAAGATCCGCACCGCATCGAGGGCACCTTGGTCAGCGATCAGAATTTTTGTACCCTAGCCTTGCACGGACCCAAGGGAGCGCGGGTGGTCACGATCAGCTGCATTGATAAGCAAGGGGTGACGCGCTGGACGCATGATATCATGGCGCAAGATCTGCGTTAGGTTTCGCCGCTTTTCCATTTGCGCTACGGATAATTTGGAGGACGGTGGTCCGACATGTTCAGAAAGATCCGCCCAATCGCCGTCCTGACGGCTCTCACTTTATTCTGCCATTGGCCGCTTTCGGCTGTGGTGTCCGACGTGGTCGTACTGCCGACCCTCTCGGTCACCGACCAGCTCAGCTTCAACGCCAACGCCACCACAACCATCCGCACAAAATCCGGCCCAACGGATGCGGAAGCCTGGTACAACCTTGCGCAGCAGACCGTGGGTTTAGCGGTCAATGACGCCGGCGCCCGTGGGTTTGGCACCACCACCACCCTGCGCGGGTTAGGCAATACGCCATTCTTTAGCGACGCTTCAGCTCCTGTTTACCTAGACAATATTCCTCTGGCCACCGCCTTTACTTTTCCGACGGAGCTTTACGATTTCAGCCAGATGACCATTTACCGCGGCCCCCAAGCCGCGGCCCAGTTTGGTCGCGCCGGTGATGCCGGGGTGATTCAGTTCACCTCAAGGCCGGCCGGCACCAGCAGCCAAGCCCATGTCGGGGCCGCCATCGGATCTGCGGGCCAAGCTAGCTTCAGCGCCTCCGCCCAAACAGCGCGAACCGACCCGTTTGATGCCGCCCTTCACTTCGGCACGAGCCAGCGGGATGGCTATTTATACAATACCCAGCTCAAGCAGACCGTTGATGATCGCCAAGCCATCTTCGGCCGAGTCCAGCTCCATTATCGTCCCCAGCCAGAACTCGAACTTTCCGTCCATCTCCTCACTCAACGCTCCCGTGATGGCGCGCAAGCGCTGGTGCCACTGGGCAAGTCTTTCACGACCGTCAGTCGAAGCAAGGAAGGCCAAGCCGACTCTGATTTCAATGCGCTGGCGGTGGGAATTGCCCAACGCCTCGCGACGGCGACGCTGACGGCAACCACGAGCTATACAGACTGGGATTTGTCACCATACGCCAATCGCCTCGTTGTATTTGGCGGTTTCAACTTCGACTCCGTGCTGACGCAGTCGCAACGCACTTTTAACGAAGAAGTGCGATACGTGAGTGATTGGTTTACTGGGGGAATATTTTATTCGCACGCCCGCACCCGGGGCGGTGCGAGCCGAGCCTTTAGCGGTTACACCATCGAAAACTCTAACTTTCAACTGGCCAGTGCCACTTGGGCTTTTTTTGGCCAAGGCAATTTTAAGCCCATCGCCGATTGGCTAATCACCCCGGGCCTGCGGCTGGAAAACACGGCTAAGAATTTTACCCGCACGGAGATTGTGCCGAGCGCCATGGTGCAGCGGCAAAGTGACAACTGGAGCGCCCTGCTGCCAAGCGTCTCGGCGACTCGCCATTTAAACCGGAGCACTGATGCCGTCTTCACCCTAGCGCGCGGTTTCAAGGCCGGCGGCTACTCGGCCTACACCGGTCGAGCCGACCTCGCCAGTTACGATCCGCAGCGGACTTGGGGCCTCGAAGCCGCCCTCACCATGACTGACACCACCGCGGGTTGGGCTTTAACCTCACGGGCCTATGCTTATCGCGTCAGCGGCTATCAAATCGAGCGCTCGTTCGCTGTACCGGCCACATCCACGGATGAGTATCTCGTGGTCAATGCCCAACGCGCTCAAGTACTCGGGGCTGAATTGGAGTCGTTGTGGCGACTGAGCCCGGCGATCACCCTGCGGGCGATCGCGGGTTTGACTGAGGCCACTCTGCAAAATTTCACCGATCCATTCACCAAGGTAAGTTACTCGGGCAACCACGCGCCTTATGCGCCCAGCGGTAACGCCGCCCTCCAGTTTGATTATGTCGCTGAGTCAGGATTTTCCTGCGGCGCCGGTGCCACTTGGACCGGTCGAACCTTCTACGATGAACAGGAGTCAGCCTCGTTCACGCAAGCCGGCTACACCTTGCTCGAAGCCCGGGCCGGCTACATCTACGGTCGCTTGGAGTTGCGGGCTTTTGGCCGCAACCTGACCGGGCAGAAATATTACAGCTCGATCACCCCCGGTGTTTTTCACGGTACCCCCGGCGCTCCAGCCACCTGGGGCTGTGAAGTGAGCAGTCGGTGGTAAGTCCGCAAGGCGCGGGCTGACCCGCTTGAAATAACCTCGCCACCCGAGGCGCTAAGTCATTTTTTAAGGATCTCACTCCCATGGAGTCCAAGAAAAAAATTGTCGAAAATTGGCTGCCGCGGTACACGGGCGTACCGCTCAAAAATTTTGGCCGTTACGTTCTGCTCACCAATTTCCAGCATTACGTGCAACTCTTTGCGCAATGGCATCGCGTCCCCGTCATGGGCAAAGACAAACCGATGCCCAGCGCGACGGCCAACGGGATCACGATCATTAACTTTGGCATGGGCAGTGCGACCGCGGCCACGGTGATGGATCTCCTGAGCGCGATTAACCCCAAAGCGGTGCTGTTTTTAGGAAAATGCGGCGGCATCAAACACCGCGCAGAAATTGGCGACTTAATCTTGCCCATCGCAGCGATTCGCGGCGAAGGCACGAGCAACGATTACTTTCCCCCCGAGGTCCCCGCCCTCCCCGCCTTCGCCCTGCAAAAGGCCATCTCCACCACCATTCGCGATCATCGCCGCGACTATTGGACCGGCACAGTCTACACGACCAACCGCCGCGTCTGGGAGCACGATCTGAATTTCAAAAAATATCTCCGCAAAATTCGCGTTATGGCGGTCGATATGGAAACTGCCACCATTTTCATCACCGCTTTTGCCAATGAGACCGTCGCGGGCGCCCTGCTCCTCGTCTCCGACCAACCCATGACTCCAGAAGGCGTGAAGACCCACGTGAGCGACCAGCAAGTGGACGCTAAGTTTGTCGAAATGCACCTTCGCATTGGCATCGATTCACTCAAGCAGCTCATCAACAAAGGCGTGACGGTTAAGCACCTCAAGTTCTGATCGGCCGCGGCGGAAGCGCGGGCCGGACTTATGATGCGCTAGGCGACCTTAGGCGCGGCCCTCACCTCAGTGCGGTGGTACGCATAAAGACAAGCGAGGGAGACCGCGGTCAATCCATGCCAAAAGGCATGCCCTTGGAGCCAGGTATCGGGACCGCTAAATTTTCCGGCTACATCCAGCTGGCGACACATGACCGCTAAGCCGAGGGAGCCCGCGGCCAATCCCGGCCAGCGAAAGCTCAGGGCCCGCCGCGCGAAAATAATATCGACCAGCGTCAAGGCCGTGAGCGACAAGATCAGCGTGGTCAGCACCAAGCTAGCCGACATCGACCATTTGTAATAATTAAGCAGCCCGCTCACCAGCAGCACCAGACTGACCAGCCAAGCGACCGGCGGAGTCCAGGCCCAGCCCCACCGGCGCTGGGCCCCGCGCAGCCCACGACCCAGTTGGATCGCCAGGCAGCTCAACATCGGCGGGTACATTCCCGCGACATCCAGTTGCTGCCCCCACCGCGTGAGCGAGGCATGAAAGAGTCCGCTCCCAAATCCCAAATAACAACAAGCCGCCCCAAATAAAAAACTGAGCGCCGGCGTATCGCGCAGGTAGCCGCGCCCCTCCGCGGTGCGCGCACGCTGATCAAAGCGCCCCAGCGCCAAAGCATAGAGACCGACGAGGACGTAAGCCAAATTTGACCACGTATTAGCCTGGGTGCGAAAGATCTGATCAAAATAGATGCGCTCAGCATAAGTCGGTTGCCGCAGTCCGCGGCTTTCCACCCAGCCCTGCCAAATATTATCACCCCGAAAATAATGCGTTAAGCCGATTAATAGAAGTATCAACGCGATCAACCCACCCCACGCGAAGGCGTGGACGCCCAGCGGCCAACCCCACCCGCTAGGCCGATTGAGCTGAGTCCGGCCTTGATCAAGGGATGCGATAGTCATGGGATAATGGTTTCAGTCGGGCGCCGCCACAGTTATGAAGATTTACGCTGATCATCCGTACGGCCAGCGCAATCACCCGCGGGGTGGGCCCATGCGTAATAAAAAAGGTCGGTGGACATCAGGGTAAAAAAAACTGAAGTAAAAATCGATTAAGCGAATGCCGAAAACACCATGCAGGAACCTCGGCGAAGATTACATGATTCCTGCGTCCATCTCTCCATGAAACATTTTCCCCGTTGGTTACTGATCCTGCTCGTGAGCCCGCTGGTGCTCACCGCCGCCGAACGCCCGCGACCCAATGTGCTGTTTATTGCAATCGACGATCTGCGCAACGACCTCGGTGCGCTGGGCGCAACCTATGCGCAGACGCCCCAGCTCGACGCCTTCGCGACCACCGCGCGAAGTTTTACCCACCATTATGTGCAAGTTCCTACTTGCGGGGCATCCCGCTGCGCCCAGCTGCGCGGCCGCTATCCGAACGAGGTCGCGCAAGTCGATAATGGCGGCATTGCCCTGACGCACGCTCGTTGGGGCGAAGCTAATCTGCCCGGTTGGTTTCAAGGTCATGGCTATCGCACCCACGCGCTCGGTAAGATCACCCACTATTCAGGAGGCCGCACCGGCCAGCTCTGGAATGAAGGCCCGGAAGAATTGCCGGGGGCGTGGTCCCGCTCCTGGATTCCAGAAACCCCGTGGCGGGAGGCCCAGCACATCATGCACGGCTACGCCAACGGGGTGGCTCGCACTCCCGGAAAAACTCCCGCCCTCGAGTCCTTCGATGGACCAGACTCCGCTTACCCTGATACTTGGATTGCTGATGAAGCCGTCAAAAATCTGCGCGACCTCGCGAGCTCTCCAGCGCCCTGGTTTTTTGCGGTCGGATTTTTTAAGCCCCATCTCCCCTTCGCGGCACCGCAGCGCTGGTTTGATCTCCATGCTGCGCAAAAAATCCCGGACCTCGATCCCGCCGTCGCGGCGAAACCCACGTGGCCGTCAACGTGGCATAACAGTAATGAATTTCGCAGCAACTATAGCCACGGAGGGCGCGATCCCGCCAACGATCCCGCTTATGCGCGGGAGTTGCGGCAGGCTTACACGGCGTGCGTAAGTTACGTCGATGCCCAAGTGGGGCGCGTGCTTGCCGAGTTGAAAAAGATCGATCCCGACGGGAACACGATCGTCGTCATCTGGGGCGATCACGGCTTCTCGCTCGGGGAACACGCCATCTGGGGCAAGCATTGTCTCTACGAAAACGCCTTGCGCTCGCCTTTACTCATCCGGAGCCCGGGTCTGGTTCAACCGGGTACCGCCAGCACCGCCCTCGTCGAGACGGTGGATATTTTTCCCACGCTCACGGCGCTCTGCGGGCTCCCCACTCCCGCGCAACTTGATGGCCACGACCTGCAGCCCCAACTCGCTCAGCCCACGACGCCGACAGCGAAACCGGCCTTAGCTTTTTGGGCTAATGGTCAACGTACGATCCGCACAGATCGCTGGCGGCTGATCGCATCCTATAATGCGGCCGGCGCGGCCCAGTTTGAGCTTTTCGATTACATCAACGATCCGGCTGAAACCAAAAATCACGCGGCAGAGTATCCCGAAATCGTACGTGATCTTCGCGCCCAGCTCGCGCGCCGGCCGGAGCTGGCCTGGCCTGCTTTGCGATCGACCCAACAAGCCCTGTCGCCCGCGGCGACCCCCGAAGCCTAAAGCGCGCCCCTCGTAGTTATTACGCCGATCTAAATGTTAATCAGAATTAAATGCGCGATCTCCAACTGCTACCTGCTCCTCGGTGAGCGGCCGGTGCTCGTTGACACCGGGGCGCCCGGCGATCTGCAGCGCATTTTGCATGCCCTAAAGATTCACCGGATCGAATTAAACCAAATTGCTCTGATTCTTCTGACTCACGGCCACAGCGACCACGCGGGCGGCGCGGCGGAACTGCGCCGGCGCAGCGGCGCAAAAATTGCGCTGCACAGCGGCGATGCGGGTCTCGCGCGCTCGGGGGAAAATGGCGTCCTGGCCGCGCAGGATCAATTCGGGCGTCTCGTGCGTCCCTTCGTGGATGAACCCTTTGCATCGTTTGAA
>SXZN01000096.1 GCA_005787865.1 Opitutaceae bacterium
GGTTGGGCGGCGGGTAGGGCCGGTGGCGTTTGCGCTGGATTGCTGGGGGTGGGGTGGCGCGGATTAGCTTGATTGAGGGCGGTAGCCTTCGGACCCCAGTTGGCGGTGTCATTGGGCGTGCGACCGGGCTTCTCATTACTCCAGGCTGGGGTGCTCGCTTGGCCGGCTTTTTCGCGGGCCGCGCGCATTTGCGCATAGCTTAGGGTGCTCGTGAATAAAATTCGGGTGCCGTCAGGGGACCACAGAGGATTGCCGGCGCCGGTGGGGATTTTAGTTAAAGGCAGCGCCTCGCCACCCGCGAGCGAGAGGAGATAGATTTGCGGCTTTTCTTTATCGACACTGCGGACGAAGGCCAACTGGTGGCCTTGGGGCGACCAGGTCGGTTGCGCCTGAGTGGCTGCGCCAAAGGTTAAGGGTCGCGGCGGGGTCTTGCCGTCGACCGCTGCCAGCCATAACTGCGTGCGGTAAGATCCCTCATCCTTGGACTCAGGAAGTGGCTCAATCGAGCGCACGAGATAGGCGACCCAGCGCCCATCGGGGGAAAGCGCGGGGCTTTCGATCTGCTTCAGGTTAAATAAATCTGCGGCCGTGATGAGCGTGGGCGCAGGGCGAGCCAGGTTTTCGGCGCGGAGTGGGATCAGCAGGCTGACGAATGTGAGAATGCAACTAAGGAGACGTGCCATAAGGCTGGCATCCTGTGAATTCTCCTGCTTCTGTCCAAGCGAATCATGCCGCAAAATCGTTTCTACAACGCCTTTGATCTACAGGAGTGGGGTAGCAGTCGCAAAACCGACTACCGCAGCCCTTTTCAAATTGATCGTGATCGCATCATTCATGCGCACGCTTTCCGCAAGCTGCAGTCGAAGACGCAGGTTTTTCTCTCGGGCGAGTATGATTTTTATCGCACGCGGCTGACGCATTCAATGGAAGTCGCGCAGATCGGACGTTCGATTTGTGCTTTTTTACTGAGCCGTGGCGGACCGCTCGCGGATGATTTTTATATCGATGCCGATCTGGTTGAGGCCAGTTGCTTATCGCACGATCTGGGGCATCCGCCGTTTGGTCATTCGGGGGAGCGGACGCTGCAGGAATTAATGAAGCGTCGGGGTGGCTTTGAGGGTAACGCGCAGACCCTGCATTTGCTCTGCGAGTCGATTTATCAAAATGAATCAGGGGTTAAGGGGATGCAGCCGACGCGGGCGCTCCTCGACGGGGTGTTGAAATATAAAAAGCTCTACACCGAATTTGCGACACCGCCGCTCAGCCATTTTATTTATGATTCGCAGGCGCCGGTGCGCACGTGGGTTTTTGATGGCCTGAAGATTCCTGGTCCGCTCATGGAGGGGGAGGCCCTGAATGATTTTAAAAGCGTGGAATGTCAGATTATGGATTGGGCCGATGACGCGGCCTATTCGCTGAATGACATCGTGGATGGAGTACGCGCCGGATTTCTCACCGTCGAGCGCGTCGAGCGCTGGGCCGATGGGGAGACCATTGGAGCCGCGGAGCAGCGCCATCTCGATACGCTGATTGAGGCCATCAAACGGGATAAATTGGAAAATACCTTTTCGCGCAAAATCGGTACTTTCATTCAAGCCTGCCATTTAAGCGTGCGGGATAATTTCATGGCGGAGAAAACTAACCGCTATAAATTCGACTTAGTGATTGAGCCCACGGCACGGAGTGAAGCGGATTTTTTCAAAAAAATGGCGAACGATATTATTTTTGAAAGTCCGCAACTGGAGCAGTTGGAGCATAAGGCGCGGGTGATCATCATGGCGCTCTACAATGCGATTTGGTCAAATTACGCGGAGCGGAACGAACGGGTGATTCGGATCTTGCCGCCTCATGTCAGTCGGCTGATCGAGGCCGAGAAAACCCCGGACGGCAAAGCTCGTCGGATTTGCGATTTTCTCTCAGGCCAAACCGATGGCATGGTGGTGCGCACCTATCGGCAGTTATTCGACGCAGAGTTTGGCAGCTTTCGGGATTTGAGCTGAAAAGTTGGTCGACGATGCTGGTCCGCTCGTGCGGTGGGTGTGGCCCAAATTTATTTTTTAGGCGCAGGGGCCAGGTGGCCCTGCGCCACCGCTTCGTCGATCATTTTTACCGCGTAGGCCCACAGCTCGGTGGAACCGTTGGCCACATGCGCATTGCGGGCGAGAACTCGGTCCTGCGTGATGCCGTGTTTTTGCCAGGCATGGCCCGCGGTTTGGCAGTTGAGCAGCATGGGGTGGAAGCGGTCGCAGGCCGCCGCGAAGCGGGCTTCGGGGGTTAGTTGCTCCTCAAACTCATCCCATAAGGCACAGAATTCTGCGGTCTGATCAGCGGGCAGTAGGCCAAAGATCCGGGTCGCGGCGAGCGCTTCGCGGGCATGTTGATCGGCCATGTGCTTGACATCGTAGGCGAAGGTATCGCCGGCATCAATTTCTACGAGATCGTGAATCAGGACCATCTTAAGGATGCGCAGGACGTCGAGCGGTTGATGATTGGAGTGTTCCGCGAGGACGATAACCATGAGCGCGAAGTGCCAGGAATGTTCGGCACTGTTTTCAGCTCGGCGACTATGGATGACAATGGTTTGTCGAAAGACTTCCTTGAGGCGGTCAACTTCGACAATAAAAGCAACCTGGCGGCGAAGTCGTTCGGCGGCGGTGTTCATGGCTGGAGGTAGGGTGCGAGTATTTTGGTCCACACTGCGTAACCCGCCGGGAGCAGGTGTAGTCGGTCCGGACGAAATAATTCGGGACGGGTTTGCCCTTGGTGATCAAGCAAGGGTGTCGCGACATCGACAAACTGGCACCGGGGATCCCGCGCGCATTCCGCGGCACTCAGCTGATTGGTGAGCAGGACTTGGTTACGAATTTTAGCGCGGACGGGGCTTTCCTTGATGGCGAGGAAAATGATTTTGGTCGACGGCTGGCTGGCGTGTATTTTTTTTGTAAAGGCGACAAAATGGCTGACGACGGTGCTCGGTGCTTGGCCCGCATTTAAATCATTTTCTCCCGCATAGACGACGACGAGTCGGGGGTGATAGGGTAGGACCACGCGGTCTGCATAGAAAACACTATCGTATAATTCGGAGCCGCCGAAGCCGCGGTTGATCGAGGTTATCCCGGGGAAATCTTCGGCGAGGGTGGTCCAGTAACGGATCGAGGAGCTACCCACAAAGACCACGGCTCCGGCCGGCGGTGGTTGCGTCGCGTCTTTGGCTGTGAGGTTGTCGATGGCCGCGCGCCACTTATCTGGCGTAGCGTGTAGCAGCGCCGCACTGAGCAGGAAAATTAGGCCGACGAAGGGCAGGCGAGACCGGAGGAGGCGTTGGATCATTAAGGCGGACATCAAGCGAGGAAGCGGGTGAAGGCAATCGTGGAGAATGGCGCACCGCGCGCCGAGACTTGCGCTGGGGTGGATTCTAGGTTTTTTGAAGAAATGCTTAAATTTGCCTGTTTGATTTTGCTCGCGGCCTTCATTCCTCGGTCGTTCGCCGCTGGCGCAAAATATCCCGTCAGTCCGAAGGGAGACCACGTAGACATTTATCATGGGCAAAAAGTGGCTGATCCCTATCGCTGGCTGGAGGCACTGGACGCTCCGGCCACGAAGGCGTGGGTGGCTGCGCAAAATACTTTAACCGATGCGACCTTAGCGCAAATGCCGGAGCGGGCCATGATTAAGCAACGGCTCACGGAACTCTGGAATTACTCGCGCACGGGGCTCCCGTTTAAAGAAGCGCAGTGGTATTTTTTTACTAAAAACAATGGGCTGCAGAATCAGTCACCCCTATTCGTCCAAGCCGGCTTGGCCGGAATCCCGCGGGTGCTCTTGGATCCGAATACCCTTTCGACTGATGGCACCACGGCGCTTGCGCTGTCGGCCCCATCGCCGGATGGGCGTTGGCTGGGTTATGGTTTGGCGCGCGGGGGTTCCGATTGGCGTGAGTTACGGTTGCGGGATATCGCCTCCGGTTTAGATGCACCCGATATCATTAAA
>SXZN01000097.1 GCA_005787865.1 Opitutaceae bacterium
AAGGGAGAGCATGCGTCATATCCGGATATGCAGAAAGCTGGTATCGATACGCGCGGAGCATTTGGTCCTTTGCTCTATGAGTTGCGCCTCGATGGTTTCTGCTCGATGAAAACTCGCAGCAAGGATGGCTTGCTGCGCACCAAGACGATCATTCCGCAATCAGCGGCCATCAGTATCAACGTACGAACCTCGCCGCACACGGCTGTCCGCGTGCAGTTGCTCGATGGGGTGACAGGTTTACCACTGCCTGGTTATACCTTGGCGGAGGCGGTCCCGATTAGCGGCGATCACCTTTTTGCACGACCGCAGTGGAAGGGGGCTTCTGATTTAGCCAAACTCGTGGGTAAGCCCATCCGGATCGAAATTATGATGCGCGAAGCCGAGCTTTTTGCGATTCGGGTAGCTTGCCATATTTTTGTCGGAACAGAATCAACGGTGACCTTGTAGATGAAATTAGTCCAAAATTATTTGCCTAAATGTCAGGCTGCTGCGGCGCAACCTGCGCGGGCTATTCGGTGGGCTTTTTTTATTGGATGCTGCGTAATGATGGGCACCTTCCGCGCGACGGCTACGGAAACACGCGTCGCGGAACCGGTTATTTCTCTGAGAATTCTTGAGACCAAGACGGGGGTGCGTTTTGGTCTTTGGGGTAAGCCCTTAAGCCGGCCGGCCCCAACGCTTATTATTTTAGCCAGCACGGTAGAGGTCACCCTGGAGGATGCTTATTATCGCCAAGCGGGTACCGTTCTCGCCGAGCAAGGTTATCTTTGCGTTTCGATTGATCTGCCCGCCCATGGTCCCCAGCAGAAGTCCGGCGAGCCAACTGGTTTGGACGGCTGGCGCTATCGCGTAGATCATGGGGAAGATTTTGTGGGGGAGAATAATCGACGGCTGGCGCAGGTGCTCGATCACCTCATCGCTGCCGGTTTCACCGATGCCGCTAGAATTGCGATCTGCGGAACATCGCGCGGTGGCTTTTTAGCTCTGCATTTTGCCGCATTTGACCCGCGCGTGGTCGGGGTAGCTGCCATTGCTCCCGTAACTGATTTGCGTGTTTTGCGAGAGTTTCAAGGAAGCGGGATTAACCCGCTGCTATCAGCGCTAGGCTTGACCGAGCAGGCCGCTCAATTAGCTGGGCGTGCGGTTTGGGTGAGTATTGGGGATCGCGATACTCGGGTCGGAACGGATGAGGCGATTGCGTTGGTGCGGCGAGTTTCCGCTGCCGCCCAGGCCCAAGGCCTGAACGCGCGAGCTGAATTGCATGTGCTCCCCGAGCCTCGCGGACACACGACGCCCGCGGGAGCACCCGAACAGGCTGCGCAGTGGATTAATCGACAGTTAAAAGTCACTGCCAGCGATGTGCAGGGAGTGAAGAAATAATCCGCAAAATCTAACTGTGATAGATTTTACACGAGCGAATTTCGCCTTCACCTAAAAATACTCAATCAATGAAAATTACTTCTATTCGGATGATGCGTCTGTGGGGGCCGCGCAATCATGGGCTGGGCGGAGGGACCGCGAAGATTGCCCGGGTGGTGGTCCGCGTGGACACGGATGCGGGTATTTATGGGCTCGGGGAATGCGATGATTTTATGGGCGTGCGCCAGGGGATCGCTTACCTCGATGAATATTTTCGGGGCCGCGATCCTTTCAGCATCAATGCCATTGTCTCGGAAATGCTTTATGGCACGCAGGCCCCTAATCCAGCCGGCGCCCCGCGCGGTCCGATGGGAAAAAATAATATTATCGCGGTGAGCATGTGCTCGCCGACAGCGACGCCTTGGGGCCCTGTCGTCTGGGCCGCGAGTGGCGTCGAGATCGCCCTGTGTGATTTACTCGGAAAAGCGCTCAAGACGCCGGCGTATAATCTTCTGGGCGGAAAATTTCGTGACCACGCCCGCGTTTATTTAGATCGGAGTTCGCCCGACGACATTACCGATCTGGGGGCCTGGGAGAAGATGGCGGCAGAGACGGTTGCCTCCGGTTTTACCCAGATGAAATTCGATATCGATTTCATGGCGACGGAATGCGTGCGGGATGTTTGGAATCGCTCGCTGTCACTGCGGCAAATCAATCGCATCGTTGAGCGCTTGACGGTCGTGCGGCAAGCGACCGGGCCGGATTTTGAAATCTGCGTCGATTCCCATATGCAGTATAATATTCCGGATGCGATCCGCGTCGCGCAAGCGCTCGCGCCCCTGCAGCTGCTTTGGCTGGAAGATCCCACGCCCATCACCAATCCTGATTCTTGCGCGCAGGTGCGGGCCAAAAGTCCGGTGCCGATTTGCATCGGGGAAATGTTTATTGCCGAACAATTCCGCCTCTTTGTCGATGCGGGCGCCTGTGATGTGCTGCACCCCGACGTGATGTTTTGTGGCGGCATGCATGAGCTTCGTCGAATCGCGGATTTTGCAGAGCTCAATCACCTGCCGGTGGCCTTTCATGGCAACGGTGGCGCCTTGGCGACGATTGCGGCGGCGCACGTCGGCGTCGCTTCGCGTAATTTTCTTGGGCTTGAATATCATTTTATCGAGACCCCGTGGATTGGCGGATTTGTCCGCCGGGACGTCCCGTTGTTTCGCGATGGGCAAGTGGTGATGACGGATGCTCCCGGACTTGGGGTGGAACTTGATCGCGAGGTGTGTCGCCAACATTTAGCGCCGGGTGAATCGCTGTTTGATTAAACTTATTTTGCTTTGACGATTCCAGCCATGACACCCGCTCTGCTCACCATTGCCACTCATGCGAAGTTTGCCGCTGAGTTAGCGCGGGAGCTCACCATTCCTCACCGACTCAAAACTTTTACGGACGAAAATGATGCGGCGATGGCTGAATTGCTGGGCAAGGTGGATGTTTTGGTCTGGGGCGCATTTAAATCGGCTTGGAAAAATCCCGGGGTGAATGCGTTGCGCGTCGTTCATTCCACGGGGGCGGGTACCGATGGGATTGAGTTCGCCGGACTCCCCGCTGGTTGCACCGTCTGCAATGTCTACGGGCATCAGTGGGGCGTCGCAGAGCACGCCTTTTTGCTGATGATGGCCCTGCATAAAAATTTATTCGGTTTGGATGCTGCTTTGCGCCAGGGCAACTGGACCCCGCAGCGGCCTTATCTCCCTGAATTGCGGGGGCGGAATCTCCTGATTCTCGGGCTCGGGCACATTGGGCAGGAGTTGGTCCGCTGGGGCAATTTTTTGGGGATGAAGATCACCGTCCTGACGCGCACGCCTAGCCAAGTACGGCCTAATATTCCCGGGCTGCCTTTTGTCGGCGGATTAGCGGATTTACCGCAGCATTTGCCGCAGGCCGATTTTGTGGTCGTGGCGATTCCGGCCGCCCCTGGTACGATCGATCTAATCGGGGCCCAGGAGTTTGCGCTCATGAAGGCTACGGCATTTATTATCAATGTGGGCCGGGGGCCGGTCATTAACGAAGATGCCTTGTATCAGGCGCTCCAGAGTAAGCGCATTGCGGGGGCGGGCCTCGATGTTTGGTACCAATACCCCGCGGCGGGCCAAGATCGCCAGCCCGCGCGACTGCCTTTTCACTCATTGGATAATGTCATCATGACGCCGCATAAGCCCACGGCTGAAACGATGGCCTACCGGTGGAAAGAGATTGCCGAAAATATTGCTTGTTTCAGTCGCGGTGAGACGATGCGTTGCATGGTCCGAGCAAATTAATTCTCCGATTTAGTTTATTTTTTTAACCACCATTAACCCAACTATTCGATGATCCTCGATACACTCCGCCAAGGGAGCCATTATAACGCGCTATCGCCTCGCTTTGAAAAAGCTTTTGCTTTTTTACGGCAGGTTAGTGACCAAACTTCGGTTGGTCGCCACAACATTGCGGGGGATGATATTTTTGCGCTCGTGCAGTGTAATGTCACTAAGCCGGTGGCGGAGCGGCAGTACGAATCCCACCGCAAGTATATCGATATTCAATATATTCAGCGCGGCCGTGAAGTCATGTACTGGGCGCCGCTGCCCCTGCTCACGAACGTCACGATGCCCTTTGATCCGGCGCAAGATGCCGCGCTTTATGGGCTGATTGCCGAGGGCGTGCCGGTGCAAGTAAGCGCTGGGCAGTTCACCATCTTTTTCCCCGAAGACGGCCATCTTCCCTCCTGCGCTTGGGGTGAGCCGGCGGAAGTTTTGAAAGTCGTCGTCAAGGTGCGGGTGTAATCGTTGACGGTTACGATTTAATTCTAGCATGAAAATCTCGTCGCGGCGGTTAAAATGATAGAAAACCGGATTGGCCTAGGGGCGGGCCATTTTACTTAAGAGGCGCCTCCCTGCCGACTTTAGGTGGGACTTTCCATCTCGCCGCTTCGAAAACAGCGTCTGGCCATACCATCCAGGCTCGCGTCATCAAGATGGTGCTATCCTCCAGCTGTAGACTCGTGGGCCAGCCGCCGTAGCATGTGGGTTGCATGCCGACGATGATGGGATTCGCCAGATCCCAAGTCTTGCCGTTGTCTTCACTAAGTACCGCCCCCACAGTGCAGGGCAGGAACCGCCGCCGGAAAACAGACAACAAACGGCCATCGGTTAGCTTGAGCATGTGAACATGCACGGCGCTGTATCCCAGAAACGTGCGGAAGTTTGACCAAGTGTGCCCGCCGTCGTGCGAATCTATCAACACCATACACTCGTCGGTTTCGCCGCCCGCGCTTAGACCGATACCGATTGGCGGGGCTTTAGCGATCCGCCGCGCCAGATATCCTTCCACCCGCGTAGCTGCCAATAAATGGGTGTCGAAAAACGGCAGGATTAAGACTTCGGAAAAAAAGGATTCTGAACTGTCCCAAGTGGCCACTGCTTTTTGCTCCGGCCAAGTTCGGCCGCCGTCAATAGAGCGCAGACGCCAGGACCGGTTTCGGGAACTGGCGGCACTCGGCGGCGCGGCACCAGCACAGCCAAATATCAGCACACTGCCGTCGGAGAGCTCGATGAAATTACGAGTGGTGCCGGCAGGTTCACCATAGTCGACGCGATTCCAAGTAACGCCTCGGTCGGCAGAGCGAAAGAGTGGTGATCCCTTCGCCTCCGTTTGAAGCAGGACGATTTTATTATCGCGCAGACAGATGATGGATTGTTCTTTGCCCAAAATTTTCTCTCCTTTCATCTCAACCTTTTGCCAGCTCCTGCCCTCATCGCTGAAACGGTAAATCACCGTACAGTCGTTCTGAAACGGTGTGACTAGAATTTCTCCGTCTGGGAACCTTGACATGACTCCCTTGTAACCTGTAATGTAATTCCGTTCGACCTCAGCCAGATTCCAGTAGGACACTTGTTGAAGGTCCCCTCCGGTGAAGCCGGTGACGGCCGAGGGGTATTTGCGGTAATCATGAGGCTGAGCGAAGACCTGAGCCGGCAAGGGCTGAATCGCTGGGCCGCTGGAACCGCGCAGTTGCCAACGGATAGTCTCGGTTACGGAGTCGTTTATCTGAGTCTTCTCTTCGTACCCCTTGATTTTATAGGCAGTGAGAATCGTAGAGTCAGCCAATTGCAATGAAGTCGGCCAG
>SXZN01000098.1 GCA_005787865.1 Opitutaceae bacterium
GTAGCGAAAAATTACTTTCCCGGGAATAAAAACTTCGAAAAAGCCTTCCGGCGCGAGCTGCTCCATCGGATAGGGCAGCGCTTCCGCGGTCTCGAGGTCAATGACCGCGCATTTTACGGCGGCCTTCATGAAAGCGCGGACCACCACCCCCGCCGTCGGGCCTTGCGTCAACGGATGCATCCCCAGCCAGCCATGCGGGTTGGCCTGATGATTGCCCAAAAAGGCGTTGAGCTCATTAAGCGGTATGATCACGGACGGATAATCACAGTGACCGACCCCGATGCGGCGTCTAGCCGAAACATGGCCCGAACATCCTAGGCGCGGAACTCCGGCCGGCGGTCGCGGTCAGGATTTTGCATTCCTAAATCTATTTGCGCCCGACCTTTGCGCCCGCCACTTCAGACCTATGCTATTTGTTCGTACTTTCCGCCCGCTCGCCGCGCTCACCGCCGCGTTGGGGCTCTGCGTGGGGTCAGCCTTCAGTCAGAATCAAGCCGCGACCGTTGACGGACTGAAAGTGGAGACGAACTATGCGACCAAAGAAACCACCGTCACGGGTAACGCGCGGTTAACCTATGGCACGGTGCTGCTAACGGCCGATACGATTCGTTACAACGACCAGACCCATCTCGCGATTGCCACCGGCCACTTCAACCTGACCTACGCAGCTCGCCGCTTGGTCGCTGATGAGGGCACTTACAATCTCGCCACTCACGAAATTCATGTGCGCAACCTGCGCCTAGGAGAATTCCCCATTTACCTCTCCGGCGATACCGTCGACGGCACCATCGATGAACTAACGTTTACCAATGCGACCATCTTCTTCCGTGAAAATGCGAGCTACACACCTTCCATCCATGCCCGCCACCTCACTTACACCAAGGGCAAGATTGTTCGCGCGGAGGGCCTGAGCCTGGGCGTGCTTGGCCGGCATTTTATCTCCCTCCCGCGCTTTGAGCAGGCGCTTGATGCTCCGTTTATTTCTTATCTCAGCGAGCGCGTCGGCTATCGCGGCAAACTCGGGGCCTTCGCTGAACTGGGCCTGCATGTGCCCGTGGGCACTGGTGTAAAATTAGGCGCTGACGTCGGGCTCTATACCGCGCGCGGCCTCATGGTGGGCCCCTCGGGCAGTTATCACCAAAGCGCTACGGGGCAGTCCCTCGATGGCTCCTTTCGTTCCGGCTATATTTACGACCTAAGCAATCGTCGCCAAACTGATGTTCTCGGTCAGGCCGTTCCACGCCAACGCGCCTATCTCGCCTGGGAGCATCACCAGCAGCTCGGCGAATATTTCACGCTAAATGGTCAGTTCAATTATTGGAGCGACTCGGAAATTTTGCGCGATTTCAATCACAAGGAGTTCGCTCGCCGCCCAGAGCCAGATTCCTTTCTCGAAGGCCTCTATACTCAGGGCAATTATAGTCTTAGTGCGTTTGCCCGCGTGCATCCCAACCGCTACCACCGCGTCGCCGAGCGCCTGCCCGAACTCCGCTTTGACTTACTCCCGAGCCCGCTCGCCCTCGGCTTTTACCAGCGCTTTAACACCAGCGCTGCGGTGCTGCAGGCCGATGCCTGGGGCACCCAGCCTGCTTTGCGCACGGAGCGACTCGATGCTTACTACGGACTCGAACGTCCCCTCAACCTCGCGCCATGGTTCACGTTCACGCCTGTCGCCGGGGGCCGCGTCACTCACTACACGAATGCCCTCGGCTCCAAACAAAATTACACGCGGTCAATCGGCGAGGTTGGCTTCGATGCCCGCCTGCGCTCGACCGGTACTTTCGACTATAAAAATCCCGTCTGGGAGATCGATGGCTTGCGCCACCTGATCGAGCCTAAACTCGCCTATCGCTACGCACCAACCGCCGCCCGGGGACGCGCTTACATTCCGCCCATCGACCGCCGCACTTTCTCGACTTACCTGCAGCCGCTTGCCATCGGAGATTCGCGCTCCATCGATGACCTCAGCGCCCTCGATACGCTGCGGCTGGAGTTTGCCCATACGTTGCAGACGCGCGATTCCAGCTATGGCTCGCGCAATTTAGCCTCACTTAATTTTGCCACCGACTACCGCTTTGATCACGTCGCTGGACGCCAACGACTCGCTGATTTTTACACTGAGTTCGCCCTTACCCCCGCCCCTTGGCTTAAATGGGAAGTTTTTCAACGCACCAATCTTCACACCTCCAGCCAACAAGAACTAAATACGGCGATCGAGCTGATTGACCAGGAATGGTGGACCCTTCGCTTCGCCACCCACTATCTGCGCGACCAGTATCATGAATATTACCTCGAGTATCGGCAACGACTCAACGAAACCTTCGACGTCACTGGTCTCTGGCGCTACGATTCCCGACACGCACGTTTTAATGAACAAAGCTACGGCGTCTGGCAGCGCCTCGGTCAAACTTGGGCGATCAAATACGAAATCGCTTGGTTCGATGGCCCCCGCCGCGAGAGCGCCTTCGCCCTCAATATCGAGGTTGAGCTGCTGAAGTTCTAACCACGCTCCCTCCTAATCAGGCCGCCCTTGAGCGCGCCTTGTTTAGCGTAATTATTTCGCGGACTTTTAATTTTTCATGAACCCCAACATCGCGGCCAATCAGCAGCGTTTATTCCTCAATTTCCTGAGTGAACTCCACCCGCACCTGCGCCGCGACAGCTCCCTGCCGCGGCGCATTAAAGAAATTTTTAGCCGCAATCGCGCCATCGGCTCCCGTGATCGCAAACTTTACCGCGAACTCGTTTATACCGCGCTACGCTTCCTCCCCTGGATCGAACCTTGGCTCGACCAGTCACCCGAAACAGCCGCCAAAATCACCGCTTGGCTCGCCCCCGAGCTCAAACCGACCTCCGCCTACCGCGCCGCCCACTGTAGCGACTGGCCCGTCGTGCCTGATATCCTAGCGGAAAAAGCCGTCATGCTCACTCGCCTCATAGCCACGACCGCGAATTTGCCGACTACGGCTCCCTTTCAATTTGAGGCCGAAGCCCTCCTCCCCGACTGGTTTCGCGAACATTGCCCCGCCGCTTTTACCTCACCTCACCTCGACTCCATTAATCGTCGAGCGAATGTCTGGGTGCGCATTCAATGCAATGATCGCAACCTCGTCCTCGATGAATTCCGCGGACAGCATTGGGATTTCACGAGCATCCCGGAATTGCCCGACGCACTCTGCCTACCGCCCAATGCCGAAGTCGCGACCAGCGACGCTTACCGCCGGGGCTTTGTCGAAATTCAAGACCTCGGCTCCCAATTGGTCTTAGCCTGCGCCCCCGTGGCTAGCGGCGAGCGCTGGTTTGACGCCTGCGCTGGAGCCGGCGGTAAAACCCTCCAACTCGCCCGCCTCGTCGGCCCTACTGGCCAGGTTGAGGCGACTGATATTCGCCCCGAAATTCTCGATGAACTCGATGATCGCGCTAAGCGGGCCCGCCTGACCAACGTCACCATCGTACACGAAGCAACCGGTCACTACGCGGGTGTACTCGTGGACGCCCCCTGCTCTGGCTCCGGCACGTGGCGGCGCCAACCTCACTTAAAATGGTATGTGCAACCGGCCACAATTGCCGCGTTCGCTATAACCCAGCAAGAGATTCTCACTGCCAACGCTCCGCACGTCGCCGCGGGGGGCATCCTTGTTTACGCCACTTGCTCGCTCAGCCACCACGAAAACGGTGATGTGGTCGCCGCCTTTCTGCACACTCACCCTCAGTTTCAAGCCGAAGCACCCGCCCAATCATGGGGTGGCGAGTACGATGGCCTCGGCACCGCCCTCCTGCCCGGTACTCGAAACACGGATGGATTCTATGTGGCGCTGCTTCGTCGGAAATAAATAAGCCTGATGATCTCCTCACGGTATTTTTCCGATTGCACGCTACCGTTTGCCCCCCTCGACTGACGCCGTGGTTGCCGAAGCAGATTATCGCATCAAATTGCCCGTCTTTGAGGGCCCTCTGGACTTGCTCCTTTTCCTGATCAGGAAGAATGAGCTCGATATCTACGATATCCCGATCGCCCACGTCACGAAACAGTACCTCGAGGCGATCTATGCGATGAAGGACCTCCAAATTGAGGTCGCCGGTGAATTCTTCGTCATGGCGGCTACCTTGATGGAAATTAAAAGCCGGATGCTGCTCCCCAAGCATCAACAGGCCATTGACCCGAATGCCGAGGAAGATGACCTCGATCCTCGCTGGGAACTCGTTCACCAACTGCTCCAGTACAAAAAATTCAAGGAAGCCGCCGGCAACCTCGGCCAGATGTCACTCGACGCCCAGAATATGATGGCGCGGCCCACCTCGGCCTTCGCGCCCTCGTCGGAACGTCCGCTCAAACACGTCGACCGCATCGATCTGTGGAATTCATTTAACCTTATTCTACGCCGTCTCGCCGAGAAACTCGTCGTCGGAAACATTCATTCCGAGCAGATAACGGTGTCCGACCAAATGGAATATATTTTGGAACGGCTCAAAACGACAAAGTTCTTCGTCTTCTCGCAACTTTTTAGCGAAAAAATTTCCCTCCGCCGCCTCGTGGCAACGTTTCTTGCCCTCCTAGAACTAACCCGCCTCGCTAAACTTCGCCTGGAGCAGACCGAGGCGTTCAGCGATATTCTTTGCACGGCCGTTGACGAAAAAATTCTTGAAACGCTCCCCGAGCCGAACACGGTAGCGCTACCTGATGAAGAAAGCACCCCGCCGCTCCCCAGCTAAGACCGCGCACTTACTCGGCGTCGGTCTCGATAACCAAGACGGCCACAAGCGCCTCACGTCCGCTGAGCAATTTACGATTGTGGGCGGATCAGATGAAACGCATGGCCGCATGACCGAGACTGTCATCAAAACTTTTGAGGAGTTAAAAACTCGCGGCAAAGCCCTGAAGGCCGTCGAACCTCAAGAACTCGCCGAGATTATTCATAAATCAACGCCCCGTTAATCTCCGTCCGCTTGTTATTTATAAACTTCCCACTAGCTTAATCCTATGTCCGATAAAATTGCCGCCCTTGATAATGCTACCTTCAAATCCGCCATCGCCAGCGCGACGCCGACCCTCGTCGATTTCTGGGCTCCTTGGTGCGGACCGTGCAAAGCGATTGCCCCGATTCTGGATGAATTGGCCACCGAACTGACCGGTAAACTCAACATCGCCAAAGTGAACGTCGACGATAGCAGCGAACTCGCCGCGGAATTTGGCGTCCGCGCAATTCCTACCATGCTGCTCTTCAAGGACGGGCAGAAAATCGACCAGTTCGTCGGCATGATGGACAAGGCTTCCCTTAAGGCTAAGCTTGCGGGAAAGATCTAAGCGCCGAAGATTTCCCCCTTCACTTCA
>SXZN01000099.1 GCA_005787865.1 Opitutaceae bacterium
ACGTCGCTGGGAAGCCACTCAGGGCCTCGATATCGGGTTCGTCTTGTTGCGCTTCGAGATAACGGGCGATCGCCGCATCATAACGGGCGGTGCGCTGAAATACTTTAAGCGCGAGTTTACGGCGTAGGGCCAATAATTCGAAGGGTTTGCCCATCACCGCCAAGACGGTCGCGTAGTCAGCGGGATCGCAAATTACCGTTACGCTCGGGTGATTTTTAGCGGCGCTGCGTAACATCGAGGGCCCGCCAATATCAATATTTTCGATCGCTTCTTCGAAGGAAACCTGGGGATTGGCGACCGTCTGCTCAAACGGATATAAATTCACGACCACCAAATCAATGAGGGCGATGTCATTTTTTATCGCCTGGGCGAGATGCTCGGGCTTGTCGCGCCGGCATAATAACCCGCCATGAATTTTAGGGTGCAAGGTCTTCACGCGCCCTTCCATGATTTCGGGAAATCCGGTGTGCTGCCCGACTTCGGTCACCGGTAATCCAGCCGCCGCCAGTAGCTTCGCGGTCCCACCAGTCGAGAGCAATCGATACCCTTGTTGGCGTACGAGGGCCGTCGCAAATTCGACGAGGCCTTGTTTGTCACTGACCGACAGCAGGGCGAGCTTTTCCATAGAGGGCTTTTCTGCGCGGGAGAGTTTTAGTGCGCAAGTCGAAAGCCTGCCCCGGGGATGAACTTTTTTATGTATTTTGCGGTTAGCTTCGTTTCTACTGCTGCTATCTAATGAGCGTCGCGCATGAATTACTTGGTCTCAAAGTTAACTTAGATCAGCTCATTTATCGCTACGGCGGTGATCACCACCCAGCCGATCGCCCCCACGCGTTTATTTATTACCTGACGATTCATAATGGCTCTGATCGCACGGTTACCCTGCTTGGCCGGAAGTGGGTGATCGAAAATGCGGACGGAACCCAGGCGGTGGTCGAGGGAGATAAAATCGTCGGTGAGACCCCCACCCTCATCCCCGGCGCGCATTTTACGTACAACAGCTACCATATTGGGAACAGTAACAGTCAGGCTTCCGGCAGTTTTCATGGAGTAGATGCGCACGGCGCTCGGATTTTTGTCCGGATCCCAAAGTTTGACATGATTATTCCGGCCGACTGACTGGCGCCCATCACGTGAAGATCATCGATTTAAACAGTGCGGGAGGCATCGGGGCTAACTGCCTGTACTGTCAGGTTGGGGATTTTCATTTCGTTATCGATAGCGGGCTCAACCCAAAACTAGTCGGCCGCAGCGCGGCCCCCGATCTGCGACCACTTGTAGGGGTGAAGCTCGACCTCATTTTCATCACCCATTGTCATCTCGATCATATAGGTTCTTTGCCCCTACTCATGCGGCACCAACCGAACACCCCGGTGATCATGACGCTCCCGAGTCGCATGCTCATCGAGCGGATGTTGCATAATTCCTCGAACGTCATGGTTCGTGAACGTGAAGAAAAAGGCATCATGGAATACCCGCTTTTCACGCATGATGAGATTGATCGCATTGCGCCGCGCTTGTTGCCCCACCCCCTGAATAGTCCGAAAAAATTTGCCGGGGCCCAGGATGAGATCGAATTTACTTTTCATGCTGCTGGGCACATTGCCGGTGCGTGCGGCGTAGAAATTGTCCATAAACATCGGCGTATCTTTTTTACCGGTGATGTGCTTTTTTCTCCGCAACGAATTTTAGATGGAGCGAAACTGCCGCGGGTTCATTTCGATACGCTCGTTACTGAAACTACGCATGGCGCTACCGATAAACCGCCGGGCAACCTTCGTTCGAACGAGATGATTCGCTTGATCGACACCATCAACCGGACCTTGTTGCGCGGTGGGTCGGTCTTGATTCCCGTTTTTGCCCTTGGGCGGATGCAGGAAATCCTCGCGATCCTCCACGATGCTCGAAAATTTAATCGTTTAGGCGCCGTCCCGATTTTCGCCTCAGGTCTCGGCATGGATCTTTGCGATTACCTTGATGATATTTCCAAAAAAACTGGCCTGGTTCACTTCACGCGGACGATTCTGAAGGAACTAAAAATCAAAAAGTCTCCCCGCGATCTCGTCCCCGGAAAAGAACCGCCCACGCAAGGAATTTATGTCGTGAGCAGCGGTATGATGGTGGAAAAGACCGCCTCTTACACCTTCGCCTCCTGCCTCGTCGGCAACGCCAAGCATAGTATCTGTTTCGTCGGCTACTGCGATCCGGACACCCCCGGGGGGCATCTGCAGGCGGCGCAAAATGGCGAAGAATTTCTTTTTGCCGCGGTTAATGTTAAGGCACGAATCCGTGCGCAAATTGAGCGCTTTGAGTTTAGTGGTCACGCCACGCGTGAAGAGTTGCTCGACTATGCTTTGGCGTGCCAACCTCGCTCGATTGTTCTGACTCACGGTGACCCGCCCGCCCGAGCCTGGTTTGCCACGCAACTTGCCGAAAAATTACCGCAAGCTAAGGTGTTGGATCCGGTGCCGCTGCAGCCTTACCAGGTTTAGCGGCCAATTACTTCGCGCAAACGTTGGACCATCGCCGGAAGACCGGCGACGTATTGCACGCGCGGTGCCAGGAGGGTAAACGTTCGCATGGGGAACGGCGGATTTTCCAGATAATGAATCTTAATGCCCGCTTCTGCGCAAAGAGCACAAGCCGCCGCGATATCCCATACCTTATTGTTGTGGTCCACGACCCCATCGAGCAACCCGATTGCCGCATAGGCTAAATGCAGGGTGCTGCTGCCGAGGCCGCGGATTTTAAAATTCTCAATGAGCTGTTTCCCCTCCATCGCGTGACGCTTATCGGAGGGCGAATGAAACCCGATCAAGCTATGGTTATTCGGCGCCTCGCCGCGCGCGCGCGCTGGTCGCGAGCCCTCAAATAGCCCGCGCCCGGGTCCGCCGTGAATGAGCACTCGCCGGGCCAGATCGTAAATCACGCCGT
The DNA here is from genome assembly GCA_005787865.1 of Opitutaceae bacterium. Lineage (GTDB taxonomy): Bacteria > Verrucomicrobiota > Verrucomicrobiia > Opitutales > Opitutaceae > Lacunisphaera. Next base: position 2,935 of record SXZN01000099.1, read on the forward strand.
AGGCCAGCTCGCCATTTTCTAATAGCGCCAGGGAGATGGCGCAGTGACTGATTCCATTGACGTAATTATTCGTGCCATCGATGGGATCGAGCACCCAGCAGAAGCGGGCGGTAACGGGAATAACTGTTTCGGTTGGACTAAGCTCTTCGCTGAAAAATTGATCGGCGGGAAATTGGGTGCTGATCGCCGCTTGGATGTTTTGGGAGATGGCAATATCAACCGCCGTTACTTTAGTGCCGTCATATTTAAGTTCACTCCGTGCACGGCCAAATTCGCGATGCATGAGCTCAGTTTCCGCACTCACAGCAGTGAGAGCGGCGGCAATGCGTTGGTCGATCTCGTGATTAGGTAGCGGCGAGCTCATTGAGTTAAGGCAGCATCCACAGCGCTGCCCTGATTCCAAACGGAATCGAGCCAACTACGTGAAATATTTTCTTGTATCCTAAGTTTAGGACCCGGCGCTTTGCTGACGTCCAGAAAGTGTAATCTTAAGACACTGAATCTAATCATTAAGCGCGGATTCACCCTCCTTATTTTACTCGCCCGTATTAATTATTCAGCCGCGGCTAAACTTCCGGCTATACGGCGTTGCCGCACCACCCCTGATCGTCGCGCTTAGGCTATGACGGCCGCGGTCCGAGCTGATGGCCGGAATGCACCGCGGGCAACGGTCCGCGGGCATTCAATTTATCCAGCACCCCAGCCAAGCGGCGCTTTTTATCGGCCACTTCGCCGAAAATTTCGAGCTGGCGGCTGGGTTGCTCGATTCCAGAAAAACGCACACCCACGAGCCGCAATGGCCGTGGCTCAGTCCACGCGGCTCGCAACAACTGCGAGACGAGGGGATAAAATGAGGTTTCCAGATCACTGCCGACCGCCAAGCTGCGGGCGGAGGAACGATCCTCCATCCCAGGATAGCGAATTTTTATGGTGAGGGTTTTGGCCTGTTTTCCCTCTGCCCTGATTTTAGGCATGAGTTCATCGATCATCCGCTTCGTTACTCGTTCGATGAGAGAAAAATTGTTACTATTATGATTAAAAGTTTCCTGGGTAGAATAGGACTGGGCCACGGCCGCAGTTGGATCAACCGTGTCGGTGTCTTCACCTCGAGCCAACGCAAGCAGCGCCGGCCCGGCATCGCCCAAAAGGCGCTGCCGTTCAGCGG
>SXZN01000100.1 GCA_005787865.1 Opitutaceae bacterium
GGCTTAATGGATGACACGATCGCTCGCAGCTGCGTCAATTCATCCGCGCGGCGCTTCCTAAATCGACGCTGCCGAGCCGCATTGATAAGGCGTTTTTCATTCATGGTTTTGGTTGGGCGGCCAGCGCGTAATCCGAGTGATAGATCAACCACGGGGGTAAATAGATTCCTATTTTTAAATGAGGCCGGAGAATCTCGCAGGGCGATGGCGCGGAGCAAGGCGTTGCGCTCGTCGGTGGCAAACCAAGGCTCGGTCGAAACCCGCGACCGCTTTAAAGCCCAAGGCGGCACAGGTCGACGAATACGGTGAGCGATATATTCTGCGTAGGCCGCCAGCCAAGCGTCGGCCACGCCGCCCTGGGCGAATTTTTTTACGAGCCGGCCCGGCTCATCAGTCACCGCGGCCACCACCTTATCCCGAGAAGAAAAGTGCCGCAACTCATGCAGCCAGTCACGAAAATGCCGCCCGAATTCATCGAGTGAATCCGCTCGCTCAGCGATTTTCCGCAACGTGAGAGGTCGTGGACTCATGCAGTCAGTTCCTTGATGGCCTGCTCAATCAGCGCGATGGCTCGTTCGCCGAGAAGATCACCTGGGAAAAATTTCTCGTAGCTCTGCTCCACCACCGCGACGGACCGTGGCTTAATTTTGCGCAATAAAAAAAGAATATCTTCCTCGTCGCCCGCATAGCCCGGCAACCGTGGCCGACAGGCCCGCAATTTTAGCGCCAGTAAATAAGCCGCAGTTGGCACTGAAATCCTGAGCCCATCGCCCAATTCATCAGTGCTAAATCGACGCTTTTCTCCCCGCGGCGACAGAAACTGCTTCACTTGATCATTAAGCCAATCGACTGGTAGCCCCTGCTCTTGGGCAACTCGCGCCGCCAAAGTTTGCGCTATCTTCGTCGGCCGTACCACCGCATCCACGTCTTTGGTGGTATCGCGCGAACCGTAGACCAACGTAAAGACTGCTCCGCCATAAAGGGCGACTTCCAGTGTCAATTTTTCGGCGCGCGCTAATTCACCCAAACGGCGCAAGGCTTGGATAAGACGACGTCTACTGATGGGTTCATAAGGCACGATAAAACGTTACGTAGCATTATATCTAAATCAATTTAATTTACGTCTTTTATCAAAAAAGCCCTGACTATTTTAGCCGGTGAACCCACCGCGCCTATCACGTAGCACGCAACCGGATTGCTGGATGGATTGCCACTGCACGCGCTAGGCCAACCTAGTTATTCCCCGACAGGAGCAGACATAGCGAAGGGGCGTTGGTCGATTCGAAAAATTAACCACCGGACAGGTTTGCAAAAATGGTTTACATCCCCCGCGGAGCTCCCCCAAGGTTTTCCCATGGATGCAGTTCAACAAGAGGTCACTGACATATTCCTGCGTACCAAAGCGCTGCTACAAGGACACTTCGTCCTGCGCTCCGGCTTGCACAGTGGACATTTTTTCCAATGCGCGCAGGTCTGCCAGAATATGCCGGCGGTGGAACGACTCGGCACGCTCCTCATTCAAAAATTGGGCAACCTGCAGTTCGACACCGTCCTTGCTCCCGCCATGGGCGGACTCGTCATTGGGCAAGAAGTCGCCCGTCAGGCAAAATGTCGTTTCATCTTTGCGGAAAAAGAAAATGACCGTCTCGTCATGCGCCGCGGCTTTACGCTCACCCCCGGCGAAAAAATCCTCGTGGTAGAAGATGTCATTACCCGCGGCGGCCGCGTGCAGGAGTGTTTAGAAATCGTGAAAAAAATAGGTGGCATCACCGCCGCAGTTGCGGTGCTCGTCGATCGCAGTTCGGGCCAAGCCAAATTTGCGGTACCCACCTATTCGCTCCTTGAGATGAGCTACCCGACCTACGCGGCTGATCAAGTTCCCGCCGCCCTCGCGCTAATCCCCGCGAGTAAGCCGGGTAGTTGATCGCTCAGCTCTCATCGGCAGTAAGCAATCCCCGCAATAACCCGCTTACTTGGCCGCCCCCTATTTACTATACGATGGTCACGATCCTCGTCGCATGCAGCCGATAAAATATTTTTTCCTGCCGATTGCGTTTATTATAGCGGCCGTTGCGCTGCGGCCAACTTTAGCCCTAGGGGCCGTGGATTCAGTTCCTGCGCTAGAGGCAATCGCTTATCCTGATCACTCACAACTACTCGTCGTGCGCAATGCTCAGGGCCAGGAACGCCCAGTCCTCACCACCGCTGATTGGGCGGAACGCGCGGCGCATATTCGCGCCAATATTCAGCAGGTCATGGGACCGCTACCCGATCGCACCCACCGTGCTCCGCTGGATGTTACAATCATTTCCGAGGAACAGACCAAAAATTATCTCCGCCGCAAAATACTCTTTACCGCCGAAGCAGGCGACCGGGTACCTGCTTGGTTACTCATTCCTCATCAAAGTCCCGCCAACGGCCAAGCTCCCGCCATGCTTTGTCTGCATCAAACTAATCGCCTCGGCAAAAATGAGCCGGCCGGCCTCGGGGGCCTACCCGCGCTACACTACGCCCACGAATTAGCTGAACGGGGCTACGTTTGCATCGTGCCAGATTATCCCTCTTTCGGCGAATACCGCTACGACTTCAAAAAAGATGGCGCCCATTATGCCAGTGGTTCGATGAAGGCGATCTGGAACAACCTGCGGGCAATTGACGTGCTCGAAACGCTACCGGAAGTAAACAAAGAGCGGATCGGGGTGATTGGGCACTCGCTCGGCGGGCACAATGCACTCTTCACCGCAGTTTTCGATGAACGGCTCAAAGCAGTGGTGTCGAGCTGCGGGTTTACCCCTTTCCATAATTATAACGGGGGGACCGGGCTTGCTGGCTGGGCCAGTGACCGCTACATGCCGCGCATCCGTGATGTTTATGAAAATAATCCGGATAAAGTCCCTTTCGATTTTTATGAAATTCTCGGAGCGCTGGCCCCGCGCGGCTGCTTTTCTAATTCACCCGAGCACGATAGCAATTTTGAGCTTAAAGGCGTCCGCCAAGCTTTCGCCCGAGCCGCCGAAGTTTACACCCTCTTCAACGCTCGCGACCACCTCAGGCTGGTCACGCCCGACGCGGGCCACGATTTTCCGGCGGCGGAACGTCAGGCCGCGTATCAATGGCTAGATCAGCTATTGAAGTGATTACGCCATGATTACAGCATTTTCCGCATTACCATGACGAAGCCCCTGTTCTTGGCGTTCCTTATGCTGCCACTCGCCGTCAGCCCGCTGCTCCTCGGCGCGGACACAATTAAATCTAATTCCACGTACAGCAAAGCCTACGGCGAGACGAAAAATGCAGTAACTGTAGATGCAGCGAAAGATTTGCCCCGCTATCCTGCCGTTGAACCCAAAGATGCGCTCGCGACCTGGCAAGTGAAGCCCGGCTTTAAATTACAACTCGCCGCGCATGAACCCCAAGTACGCGATCCGATCGCAATCTGTTTTGATGAACGCGGTCGGATGTTTGTGTGCGAGATGCTTGATTATTCTGAAATGCGCGATGTCACTCCGCATCTGGGCCGCATCTCGATGCTCGAGGATAAAGATGGCGACGGCTATTATGAGACTAGCACTATTTTTGCCGATGATCTCGCCTGGCCGACCGGCCTAGTCTGGGCTAAGGGCGGGCTCTATGTCGGGGCCACCCCGGATATCTGGCGCTTCGAAGATCGCGACGGTGATGGGCGGGCGGAGGTGCGCGAGAAAATATTCACCGGCTTCGGCACCGGGTTGAAATTACTCAATGTGCAGGCCCTCCTCAACAGTTTCCAATGGGGACAAGATAATCGAATCCACGTGCTGGCTGGAGCCGGTAACCGCGGCGCCATCAGCTGCCTAAAACGCCCCGACCTGCCAGCCCAGGAACTGGGCGGACGCGATTTCTGGTTTGATCCCCACACGCACGAATTCGGCTTCGAAGGCGGCGGCGCCCAATACGGGATGAGCTTCGACAACTACGGCCGCAAATTTGGCTGTTCCAATTCTGACCATCTCCAAACGTGGATCTATGACGATAAATTTGCCGAGCGAAATCCTTTCTACACCATGCCGCCCTCGCATCAAAGTATCGCGGCCGATGGCGGGGCGGCCGAAGTTTTCCGCCTGAGTCCCGACGAACCCTGGCGCATCATTCGCACTCGCTGGCGCATCGCTGGAGTAGTCAAAGGCATGGTGGAAGGTGGCGGCCGCGTAAGCGGCTATTTCACGGGCGCCACGGGCACGACAGTTTATCGTGGCGATGCCTACGGGGCAGATTTTGTAAATAATACCTTCACGGGGGATGCGGGGGGACAACTCGTGCATCGAAAAAAAATCTACCCCGACGGCGTCAGTCTCGTTGGCCGACGCCCAGCGGATGAACAGGGTTATGAATTTGCGGCGAGCGATGACACGTGGGTTCGCGTCGTGAATTTCGCCAATGCCCCTGATGGCTGTCTATATATTTGCGACATGTACCGCGAGGTGATCGAGCATCCGTGGAGCATACCCGACGAGATCAAACAACACCTCGACCTTAATAGCGGTTATAACCGTGGGCGCATCTACCGCCTCGTTCCTGATAATAAAGAGTGGCAGCGACGCAGCCAGGTTACGCTGGCAACCGCGAGTACCGCCGAGCTCGCGCAAGCCCTCGCCCACCCCAATGGTTGGCAGCGCGACACCGCGGCGCGTCTGCTTAATGAACGACAAGATCACGCCGCCGCCCCGCTGCTCGCACAACTTTTTGCCGAACCGAGCAATGCACTCCAGCGATTCCACGCCCTTGGCGTGCTCAGCGGTCTCGGGTCACTAGCCGAAGGCACGATCTTGAAAGCGCTGAGTGACACCGATGCCAACGTCCGCGAGCGCGCGGTATCCCTGGCAACGATCACTCCGAGAGTTTTAGAAAAATTTACCCAACTTGCTACCGACCCCAGTGTCCGCGTGCGGTTTCACCTCGCCCTAGCCTTGGGCAATGTTGCGCTGGAAAAATCCGCGAACGCCCTGGCTGAATTAATTAAAAATAATGCCACGGATTCTTGGATCACAGCTGCCGTGCTCAGCGCACCGCCCACGTATGCCCAGCCCATCTTTGATCGCCTCAACGCCAGCAATTTTCTAGCTAAACCGGAGGCGGCTGCCGTCACAGCTCATTTAATTGAACTGAACGCCGCGACCGCCGACGGCGCGCGATTAAGCCAGATAATCACGTTCGTTGCGGCGAACCCCCGAGCGCCATTAGTCCAAGCCCTCGGCGTAGGTCTTCGCCGTAACGGCACAACCATCGAGCAGGCCGATACGGAAAAGCAACTCACCCCAGCCTTCACGCGCGCGGCGCGCATCGCTCAGGAGGCCACCGCCACGCCAGCGGCGCGCTTCGAGGCCATCGAACTACTCAGCCTCCTGCCGCCGGCGCAAGCCCACCCAGCCCTCGCGGCGGGTTTAGCCAAGGGACAACCGCCAGCAATCCAGCGCGCGGCGATCAACGCCGTGGCCCAACATTATTCGACCGAGAGCACGCGTCTCCTGATCGAGCATTGGTCCGATTATGACGCTACGGCGCAAGAGGCCGTTATCACGATTTTGCTAGCCCGCGAGGTGAGTGCCCACACCCTGCTTTCAACCATCGCCGCCGGCGAGATTCTGCCCAGTGCACTCAGCGCATCGCAGGTGCAGGCGGTGGTGCAGCACAAGGACGCCAGCCTAGCCGCCCGCGCTAAGCAGGTTCTTGCTTCGGTCATACCGCCCGCTCGCGCTGAGATGGTGGAGAAGTTCCAACCCGCCCTCACTTTGAGCGGGGACGCTGATCGCGGACAGACTATCTACCAGAGTCGCTGCTTCATCTGTCATCAAGCCGCTGGACTAGGCATAGCGCTCGGACCTGATTTGATTACGGTTAAGTCAAAGGGGCGCGCCGCCCTCCTTTCGGCTATTCTCGAGCCCCACAAGGAAGTGGCTTCGCAATATATTGCCTACACGGTAAACACCAAAGCGAGCCAAACCCTTCAGGGCATTATCACCAAAGACGATGCCCGCAGCCTCACCTTAAAGATGCTCGGCGGAGTGGAGGTGAATATTCCCCGCGCCACGCTTAAAGGCAGTGCAAGTACCGGCCAGAGCCTGATGCCCGAAGGCCTGGAAGCGGGCCTCGATGTTCAAGGGATGGCCGATCTACTCACCTTCATTGAAGAGCTTAAATAAGCACCCACGGGGTGGCTCCCGCCACTCACCGCACACCTTAACCGTTACCGCCAAGGATTAAATTATGAGAAACTTTTTTCTACTGCTCGGCTTACTCACCACCCTGACCGCATCGGCGGTCGTGAAAGTAGCCACCTTCGATGTCGATGCCACCCCCCCGCTGGGAGCTGCCCTGGCTTACGATGTGGCGATTCGCTTGGATGAAATGACCCTCCGCTGCCGCGGGGTAGTTATTACCGGCTCGGGTGAACCCATCGTACTCTGTGCCGTCGACTGGATCGGCATCGCCAATGAAGGCCATGACGCATTTCGGATCGCCTTAGCCAAGGCCGCTGGCACCACACCTGATCGTGTGGCGGTTCATGTCCTGCACCAGCACGACGCCCCCGGCTGCGACTTCACGGCCGAACGCCTCGTGAAGGAACTCGGGGTCCAAGGCTACGCGCGTTTTAATGGCGATTATCAACGCGACGTTATTCGCCGGGCCGCCGACGCCATCCGGGTTGCCCTGCCGAACGCTCGCGAAGCCACGCACTGGGGTTGGGGTGAAGCAGTCGTCAAGGAAGTAGCGAGTCAACGGCGCCTCCTTGGTCCTGATGGCAAAGTAAAATTTACGCGCACCTCATCCACCAAAAATGCCGCGATGCGCGCCGAACCTGAGGGCACCATTGATCCTAAAATCACCGCCCTGAGCTTTTGGAATAATGACGCGCCGATCGCCATCATCACCCACTACGCCTGCCATCCGCAGAGCTATTACCGCTTAGGCATACCGCATCCGGATTTTCCGGGCATCGCCCGTTTCATCCGCGCTCAATCGATGCCCTACACCCTACAACTCCACTTCAATGGAGCCGGCGGCAATGTGACCGCGGGCAAGTATAATGACGGCGCGTATGAAAATCGGATGATCTTGGCCAATCGACTCGCCGACGGAATGAAAGCCGCCTTCGAATCCACTAAAAAATCCCCGCTGGTTGCCGCGGATATCGGCTGGACCAGCACACGAGTGAAACTCCCCATCGCCGCGCACCTTAATGAGGCTGACTTAATCCTAAAACTTAAGACCACGCCACCACAGGGCTATGTTTCCACGGCGGATCAATTGGCTTGGGTTACGCGGCA
>SXZN01000101.1 GCA_005787865.1 Opitutaceae bacterium
ATTTTTTCCACGGTCACATGTTTGCGAATCTCCACGCCATTTTGCTTAAGTTCGGCGGTCATTTTCCGGATGAGCACATCGGAGCCCCCCTGAAAAGTGTAGACCCCTTTGCTCATGAAATTTGAGAAAACGATGCCAAAGGTAATCGCGGGGTCGGCCAGCGTCGAGCCATTGGCGTACGCGATGGGTTCCATTAACAATCGCTGCACATCGGGCCGCCCCGGGAAGTAGCGTTCAAACATTTGCCCCGTGGTCTCAGGATTATTATCGTAGAAATTCATTCCCCGCAGATCGGTAAAAAATCGCTCTACCGTTTCAGCGGGGACCTTAAATTTTTCGACCAACTGCCGAGTAAAATCCTCCCGATCGAAGGTCGTATCCATGGAGAATTGCGGATTGATAAACCGCACTCCTTTTAACTGCACAATCGACTGGGCGATATCCTGGCTCCAATACTTGCGGATCGATTTGATCATGCCGATGGGGAAACCGTGCAGCGAGATATCGAAAATATGCCCACCCTTGCGCGTGAACCATGTAGCCAAACCGCCCAGCTGATAATGATGCTCCAGCAGTAGCACTTTGTGCCCGCATTTGGCCAATACATTAGCGCTGGTGAGGCCACCCAAGCCACTGCCTATCACCACGATGTCGTAGTGCTCTTCAATTCCTTTAAGCCAGTCATAAGCCATGCGGATACCAACTAAATTCCGCTCCTACAAAAGCGCAACGCGGAAAAATTAACCGCGGGTCGACCCTTGCAGTACGTGATAATTGGCCATCGAAATACCGCTGAGCATGGCACCAACAATACCTAGAAAACCTTGATCAGTCCCGCACAGGTAAAGATTCGACAGGTGAGTCCGGCCGTCACGAATTTTTCGGGGTGAGCCGTAGATGGCGCCGTTGAGGTGACCGGTGAATTTTTTAATTGTTCGGGGGGTAAACATATCGGTGGCGAGCTGCGCTGCGGCCAGCACCTCCGGCGCGACGACTGGCAAGAATCGCTGGGCACTGCGGACTACTTCAGGAAACCAGCGCTGCTTATCGGCTTGATAAATCTCCTCGGGCAATTGCGCCCAACGAGCATAATTCGCCAGACACGTTACGCGAAAAATCCCTTCAGACAAATTACGACCAGCATAATCGAAATTGTTCGGGAAACAAATGACCCCACTGCGTAGATCAACCTGCTCGCGCGCATGAACGTACTCAAAACGCTCCGCATCATTGAAAAATATAATGGTATCATCGCCCCACCCCCACTCCGCGGGTTGACGCCGAAACACACTGATCGTTTCGACGAATGATAAATTGCCGGTATTTGCTTCGGCGGCTTGCGTCTGCGGGGGCACGCAGAGGTTCATGGTCTCCGCAAAACCAACCGAGGAGATCACTTGGTCCGCCGTAATTTCTTCGCCATTATCCAGCACGAGCTGAGCCGCCCGCCCCTGTGCTTCTTTGATCTGAGCCACCCCGCATCGCATGCGACGTTCCCCGCCGGCCTGCCGGAATTTCTCGAGTAATACTCGTAAAATAACGCGCACCCCGTCTAACGGTCGCGCGAAACCTTCGAGATAGAGCGCCTTGAACATAATGACGAATTGGCCGAAATCCATGTCGCGCTCTTGGGCGCTCCCATAATACATCACCGGGCAAAAAATCATATCAGTGAGCAACGGATCCGTAAGATGGCGGCTGACTACCTCGCGAGCTGACCGCGGCTGTGCATCAAGCGTGACATCATTATACGTCCGCACCAACTGAACCAAGGCCCGCCAACCGGCGGCTTGGGCGGGGAATTTTTCGGCGACTTCGGCGTCTAAGACCGCAAATTCATTCGTGAATTTCAGCGTACAGTCACGAAAAGCGATGCGTGATTGTTTTTGCGGGCAGAGCGCAAACTCATCGCGGTCAATGCGCAGTTGTCGCAGCAATTTTCCTAACGGAGTCCCTTTCACCCCGGGCGATACGTAATTAGTCAGTGCATGCAGACCGACATCATACTTGCGGCCCGCAAAACTATAAAAACTATTCAGCCCACCGGTGGCATTGTGCCGCTCAAAGATACAGACTTTTTTTCCAAAGTGGGCCAAACGAATGCCCGCCGCCAAGCCGGACATCCCTGCGCCAATAATGGCCACATCATAATGAGAATCTTTCACTTCAGGCGGGGAGGCGATTCATTCAAGTGGGCCGTACCTAGCGGCCAAATAAAAAAATCGGGTCGGCTCGTCCTAGGAACGGCCCTACCCGATGGCTGGTTCAAGGCGCTGAATCGACTCAAGCCTTCGTTGGAAACTTCGGCGTCAAATATTCGGCGCAGCTTTCCAATGAAGCCAAATGACTGTAATCGGCTTCTGGCACTTCGATGCCATGGCGCTTGCGGAGCTCCATCACGATATCGAGGAAATCCATGGAATCGAGCTGCAGTTGATCGCGCAGGCGAATCTCAGGTTTGATGGCACTGAGATCTTCGTCCGGTGCGATGTCGGCGATGATGTCGATCACTAGCTTCTGGCAGTCTTCTTTGGTCATGGGTAGAGGCGGATTAAGCAACGAAGCGTTTGATAATCAACGTTGAATTAATACCCAGCATACCGAACGAATTATTTAGAATAACATCCACTCGCGCCGCTTTTTTGGGCTGATTAATAACTAGACCAGGTATATTACACTGATGGTCAAGATTATCCACATTTATTGTTGGGTGAATAATCAGATCATCAAAACTGGGTAAATTACCGGCCAATTCCAAAGCCCCGGCGGCCCCCATCGTGTGGCCGATAAATCCCTTAGTGTTGTTGATATGTGGCGGGCTACTGCGGCCTTTAAAAACCTCCGCGATGGCAACGCACTCCTGGATATCGCCCTGCGGGGTTGAGGTAGCATGCGTATTAATCAAATCGATGTCCTCAATGGTCATGCCTGCATTGGCAATCGCCTTACGGACACATTCCGCCTGTCGCTCGGGATTGGGGAGAACGTAATCGGTGGCGTCGGAGTTAACATGATAACCGGCAATTTCGCCGTAGATTTTGGCGCCGCGAGCTTGGGCATCCTCAAGCCGTTCGATGGTATAAATGCAGCCGCCCTCAGATATCACGATGCCGTTGCGGGCTTCGTCAAAGGGACGACTGGCTTTCTTGGGGTCCTCGTGGGCAGCCAAGGCATTTTGACTTTTGAAGCCGGCGAAAATGCCGAAGGTTTGCGGGCTTTCGCTGACTCCTCCGGCCAACGCCAAATCCACTTCCCCCAAGCGCAGCATTTGGGCGGCGTGAATCAGCCCGACATTGCCGGCCGCGCAGGCCGCCCCGATGGTGTAAGCTGGTCCGGTAATACCTAAATTCAGAGAGACTTCACCCGCGGCATTATTCGCCACGGTGCGAGGGTTATGATGATGCGACCAGAACTTCGTGTCGTATTTGAACTGTGAAATATTATAGACTTCGTTCTCGGTTTCCACGTTACCGTGCTCAGTGACGCCCAGATAAATTCCCACGCGACTTTTATCCCGAGTGGCTAAATCCACCCCGCTATCAGCCAAGGCCTCCCGCGCGCAATAAATGCTGATCCCGCCCACGCGCGTCCCGATGCGAACATCTTTTTTCTTTTGATATTTTAGCGGATCAAAAGTGCACATCCCCGCTGGGTGGCGGCCCATATAACGCACCTCAATCGTGGTGATACCCGATACTCCGGTCAGCAGGTTTTGCCGGAATTCGGCCAAAGAGTTACCGTTCGGAGCGGTGAGCCCAATACCTGTAATGACGATGCGGATTTGCTTCATGAAATTCTGGAAATAAAGAGATTTGCCTAGCCAACGTAAATCCAAACGCAATACAAGTCTAGGTAATGAAAGTTCTTGTCGCAGGCGGTGCAGGATACATCGGCAGCCATTGCGTGCGGCAGTTGCTCGCAGCTGGGCATGAACCGGTCGTTTTAGACAATTTTTCCTACGGGCACCGCGCCGCGGTACCAGCTGGAGTGCGCTTGCACGAAGCCAACCTCGGCGATGCTTCGGCTCTCGATCGTATTTTTAAACAGGAAGGCGTCGATCTCGTCATGCATTTTGCGGCCTATTGTTATGTCGGTGAATCGGTGACCGCTCCGCTAAAATATTATCTCAATAATGTTGCCGCTACTTACACCCTGCTCGATGCCATGCGGCGGCATGGGGTGAAGAAATTTGTCTTCTCGTCTACCTGTGCGACTTACGGCGTGCCGGCTACGCTGCCCCTGGTCGAGGGCATGCCCCAAGCACCCATTAATCCCTATGGTCAGACTAAACTGGATGTGGAGAATGCCCTGAAAGCGCTCGCCCACAGTGACGGCCTCAGTTTTGCGGCCTTCCGTTATTTCAACGCCGCCGGCGCCGCTGAGGACGGCAGTATTGGCGAAGATCACGATCCTGAAACGCATCTCATTCCCCTCGCGATTGGCGCTGCGCAGGGCAACCGGCCCGCGTTACAGGTCTTCGGCACCGACTACCCCACCCCTGACGGCACCTGTCAGCGCGATTACGTGCACGTTGATGATTTGAGCCGAGCCCATATCGCGGTGTTCGAGCATCTCGCCCAGCCGGGGGCTACTCATTTCTATAATTTAGGGACGGGCACGCCAACCTCGGTGCGCGAAGTTATTCAGGCGGTTGAGCGCGTGACGGGGCTGAAGGTACCGGTAAAATTGAGTGAGCGCCGTGCCGGGGATCCGCCGGCGCTTTACGCTAATTCCACTAAGGTTCAAACCGCGCTCGGCTGGAAACCGAAATTCATGTCCATCGAACCGATCGTCGCAACTGCTTGGCAGTGGCACGCGCGCCAGCCGAGGGGCTACGGGGACCGTTAGTGACAAGCGGCGGATCATCCCGCCACGGGCCTTCGCCCACCCACTATTTCTTTGGTGAAGCTTTTTTTATTTTCGCCGCAGGCGGTAGAGTCGCCCCGCGCGCGACCATGGCGGCCGTGATGG
>SXZN01000102.1 GCA_005787865.1 Opitutaceae bacterium
CTGCGTGGTCGCAGCCTGCTCGGAGCCATAGATCGTGCCATTTCTGTGGTCGGCCTGATTTCCAATCGTCCCACCCAAAATGGATCCCACCGCCGCGCCCATCAAAGCCCCTTGGCCCCCTTTGCCGTTACCAGAATTATTGCCGATAATAGCTCCAGCAATAGCGCCCAGAACGCCGCCCGCGACCGCGCCCTCTTGGGTGCTCGGCCCTGTACCAACGCAGCCTACGACCAGCAAGGACCAGCTGAGAGGAAAGATTAAGATGAGTTTGGTTTTCATAGTAGGAGAATAAAAAGGGGTAATGGCTCAGACCAACAAATTCAACGGTAGTTCCTCGGAGCAAGCTACGTGGACCAAGAGAGTTGTTCCGTGCGTTACCGGATAACTAATATTGTCCTTAATACCAGCCTGCACCGCACAAAACTAAAACGATCAGCCGCCACCGAGCTTTCTGGTTGTCGATCGAGGCGGCGGCGGCACAGTCATCCCATGGTTATCGACACCGCCGACCTGCTCGCGCGTTTTTTGCGTTACGTCCAAATCGACACGCGCAGCGATGAGCAATCGCCCACCACCCCGAGCACGCCGGGGCAATGGGACCTGCTCCGCCTGCTTCAGCAAGAGCTGCTCGCCCTTGGCTTAACCGACGTCCTGCTCACGGAACATGGCTACGTGCTCGCAACCCTCCCCGCGACTGCGCCAAAAAAAATCCCCACGATCGCTTGGTTTGCGCACGTCGACACGGCGACTAATTTGCCGAGTGCCGCCCAGCCGATTGTCCACCGCGCGTACGATGGCCGGCCCCTCATTTTGCCTGATGATCCCACGCAAGTGCTGTCGATCGAGACCACGCCCTTTCTCCGCGCCGCACTGGGGCACGATATTATTACCGCCAGCGGCACGACGCTTCTAGGCTCAGATGATAAATCGGGCATCGCGGTTATTATGAGTGCCGTGCGCCATCTGCAGCAGCATCCCGAAATCGCCCACGGGCCCATTCGACTGTGCTTTAACCCTGACGAAGAAATCGCCCGCGGCGTGATCAAGCTCGACCTCGCTCAGCTCGGCGCCGTCTGTGGTTACACGCTGGACGGATCTTCGCCGGGCGAAATTGAATTTGAATCTTTCAGCGCCGATGCCGCCGTCCTGGAAATTCAGGGCGTAGCGGCTCATCCGGGTTGGGCTCAGGGCGTCATGGTCAATGCGCTGCGGCTCGCCGGTCGTTTTGTGGCGGCCTTACCGCCCGAACTATCACCCGAACGCACCGCGGGCCGCGCGGGCTTCATTCATCCCGTCGAATGCAGCGGGACCTCTGAGCGCGCGAAAGTTCGGCTCATCCTGCGCGACTTCGAACTCGCGGGGCTCGCGGCGCAGCGCGCGCAGCTCGAAAATATTACGGCCGCACTCCGCCTCGCCGAACCCCAAGCCCGCTTAACGCTCACCTTTACCGAGCAATATCGCAATATGCGCTACTGGCTGGAGAAAGATTTACGCCCGGTGGAATACGCGCGAACCGCCATTCGGCGCGCCGGCCTCACCCCGCATTCCTCTCCCATTCGCGGAGGCACGGATGGATCCAGCCTCACCCAGCGCGGCCTTCCCACGCCTAATATTTTCTGCGGCATGCATGAAGTGCATAGCCCTCGGGAATGGGTCAGCTTGCAAGACATGGCAAAAGCCGTCGAAACTCTTGTTCATCTCGCTCAAGTTTGGGCCGAGCCTTCTGTATGAAAACTGCCG
The DNA here is from genome assembly GCA_005787865.1 of Opitutaceae bacterium. Classification (GTDB taxonomy): domain Bacteria; phylum Verrucomicrobiota; class Verrucomicrobiia; order Opitutales; family Opitutaceae; genus Lacunisphaera. The sequence goes on from SXZN01000102.1 coordinate 1,741, forward strand.
CGTCTCGATTCCCCCTAGGCTTTTTATTTATCTTAAGCTTACTGCTGAGTGGCTGCGCCTCATACGATGCGCGCATCGAAAAAGGTTACGACCTCGCGCAAACTCAGCGGTTTTTTATTATCCACAACCCGAGTGACAACCATGGGCTCGATCACCAAATCGCGGCCGCGCTGCAGGCGCGCGGTCTAAAAGTTGAAATCGGCCCGCTGACAATGATGCCGGAGGCGACCCAGGCGGTCATTGTTTACCAAGATCGTTGGGGCTGGGATTTCGGTGAGCACCTCGTTTACCTCCAAATCGACGCCCGCGAGCCGCAAAAATCACAAGCCTTTGCCTCCGCCAGTCTCGTCACCACTATCCCCTTACGCGAGTCATCGACCGTCTCCGTTAACCGACTGATTGATCGCTTATTTGCGGGGAAAAAATCTTGAATTAATTAGTCGGCGGTTATCGCCAAGGGGCGAACTAAGCCAGTCGCTTATCAGTCGTCGGCGCGGATCAACGATTACGCAAATACGGCAGCCCGCTCCACCGCGGTCAACTCGCGCCATTGACCGGTGGGCAAATCGCCGAGCGAGAATTGCCCCATACGGCGACGTATTAACCGCAAAGTCGGATGACCGATCGCGGCCGTCATGTGCCGAACCTGTCGATTCTTGCCCTCGATCAACTCCAGCGTGAGCCAGCAATCGGGAATAGTTTTACGCACCCGAATAGGCGGATCTCGAGGCAAGATAGCGGGGACAGGTTCCAGCCGACGAATCGTGCACGGCCGAGTCGTGTAGTCACCGATCTTCACGCCCCGCGCGAGTTGCGCCAGCGCTTCAGCAGTCGGTACGCCTTCGACCTGCACCCAGTATTCGCGCCGGTGCGCCGCGTCAGGATCAAGCAAACGAGAGTTGAGACCTAACTCATCCGAAAAAAGCAAAAGACCTTCCGAATCAGCATCGAGTCGGCCGAGGGCGTAGACCTTGGGCGGCAGTTTGAATTCCGCGAGGGTGCGCCACCGCGAGCCGGGCTCGGGCGTGAATTGCGAAAGAACGCCGTAGGGCTTATGCAGAGCGATTAACACAGGGCGGCGATGGACTCAGGGCGCAGCTGGCAACACGTAGAAAAAAATCGAAAACCAATGACAGGCGCTGCCCCCTAACACGCAGAGGTGCCAGATCGCATGATGATAAGGCAGACGCTTCCAGAGATAGAAAATCGTGCCGCCCGTGTAGCACAGTCCTCCCGCCAGCAAGAGTTCCAATCCCGCGTCTGGCAGCGCCGCCCGCAGCGGTTTGAGGGCGATCATCACGAGCCAACCCATGCCGATATAAATCAGGGTAGAAACGAGGCGAAAGCGTCCGGCGAACCAAAATTTTAGCACGATCCCCGCCATCGCCAATCCCCAGACCACCCCAAATAAACTCCAGCCCCAAGGTCCGCGTAACGTCACCAGTAAGAAAGGCGTGTAAGTCCCGGCAATGAGCAGGAAAATAGCCGCGTGATCAAATTTCTGCAGCACCTGCTTGGTCGGAACATGTTGAGAGCTGTGGTAGAGCGTGGAGGAGGTGTAGAGCAAGACGAGGGCTACGCCAAAAATAGTTACGCTAACCACGTGCCAGCCCGTCCCGAAGCGCACCGCAAAAACCACTAAGCAAACAAGGCCCAGCAAACTGGCCACGATCCCCAGGCCATGGGTCAGGCTATGGGCGAGTTCCTCTCGCCGAGTGTAAGTGGCTATCACACGATTAAAGCAGCGATGATTGATAACGGGCGCGAGGGAAAATCAGGGCGGAGGCAATGCTTGGAGCTGGGCGAGCTCCGCCCGAGCCTTTTCATCGTGGGGCCATAACTGCACGAGTATCCGATAATGCGCGATGGCCTCCGGCACGCGACCAAGCTGCGCGAGAACTTGAGCTACATTGCGGCGCGCATCGGGATAATTGGGCTGGAGTTGCAAAGCCCGCTCATAGGCCTTCACCGCTTCCGGCCATCGCTCAAGCTCGACGAGGATATTGCCGCGGTTGTTGTTCGCCTCGGCAAAATCAGGCCGCCAGCGCAGGGCAGCCTCATATTGCTCCAACGCTGCCGCCAAGCGGCCAGCTTGCGCGAGAGCGTTGCCCAAATTATAATGGGCCGTCGGATGGTGGGCCTCTAATTGAATCGCCTGCTCCCCCTGCTCGATAGCCTCGGCGATGCGGCCCTGCTCCAAGCGCACGTTGGAGAGATTGCTGCGCGCCTCGGCGAAGCGGGGATTAATTCGCACGGCCGCCTCATACTGTTCGCTCGCTTCCGCCCAGCGCCCCGTCGCCAGCCAAGCGTTGCCCAAATTATTATGGGCGGCGGCATAGTTCGGCTGCAGGCGCAAGGCCGTCTGATATTCCCGGATGGCCTCGGCGAAGCGATCGAGGTGCGCCAAAGCCAACCCGAGATTATAATGCGGCTCTGCCCCCTTGGGCTGCAGGCGGATTGCTTCCTCATAGTGACCCAACGCTTCGGCCGATCGGCCAGCTGAAAACATCGCCTTACCCAGATTGTTATGCGCCCGACCGTTTGCAGGATTCTTCGCGACCGTGTCAGCCCAGAGCCGCTGCTCGCTGCGATAATCTGCGTTGCGCCGCAGCGTCAGCCCGCCACTGGCCGCAGCTAGAATCCCGCAAACCAGCCAAGCGCGGCGTCCCAACCAGGCAAAAAGTACGGCCACGACCAGCAGCATGAGGGCGGCCAGTGACAAATACATCCGATGCTCCGCCATCGTTTGTGAAGCGACCGGCACGAGACTGGAACTCGGCGCCAAGATCAGGAAAAACCAGACCCCCATAAAACCGCCCACCGCGCGCCGCACGAGAGCAACAACCGTCGCCCCCACTAATATACTGAGAAGCAGCAGCTGCCACCAAACGGTGGCGGCGCTAGTGATGGTGGCCGTGCCGTAATCAAAGATGAGGGGGTTTGGCCAAAGCGCCAAACCCGCATAGTGCACCACGGCCCAAGCCTGGGTCAGACTGTAGTGCCAAACCGAAACTTCGGTGCCGAAACCCGCCGTCCCTCCGCGGCCAGCGGTACCGATCACCAAATAAGCCAGCCAAAGCCACGAGCTCGCCAAACCAAGATAATAACGCCGCCGGCGAGCCCAGGCCTCGGCAAAGCTCCCGGCCACAAAAATACGATCGTACAGCAGAACCATGAGCGGCGCGGTCGCCATGACCTCTTTGCAAGCCATTCCGACCAGACACGCGCACCACGATAATATTAACCAGCTACCGGGATGAACGGCGCTCACTCCACGGAGGAAACTATAAAGAGTCAGTAAGTAGCATAGGGCCATGAGCAACTCCGCGCGCTGCACAACGTAAGTAACCGCACTGGTCTGCAGGGGATGCACCAACCAAAGCAGCGTTGTAAAAAAAGCTAACCCCAGGGCATTTTCTGACCAGCGGGTGCCGGCAAATCGGTTCCCTGGCGCGCCGGCGAGCGGGCTAGAAGGGAGCCGTCCTGCTAGGGTGCGGCGCAAGAGACCGAAAAGGGTTAAACCCGCCAAGCCATGCGCCAGCAGATTGAACAGGTGATACCCCATCACCCCGTAGCCTCCCCAAGCGTAGTTCAGGGCTAAACTTAAGTTGACCACCGGACGTCCGCTGATGGTCAGGCCCCCATCCAAATGAGGCGATAGCACGTCGCCGAGCGCCCCGAGTCGGCGGATGGTTGGATTTTCCAGAATAGCCGACTGGTCATCAAAAACAAAGGGGCCCGTCAGACTGTTTAAATAGACCAAGCAGGTCGCCAAAATTAACCCGCCGATCGCCCAACCTAGCCTAAGAGCTGGGGTTTGATAATTCGGGGGCATCGCACTCACAGCCGGCGATAGGAAGCACTATTTCGTGGGAAGGAAACCGTATTTTTGAGCGACAAGTGATCTACCGCTAAGCCTCGATGGGGCTAAAGGGTTTAGTCGCCTGCTTATCCTGCTTCTTGCCTAGAAAAAGCCCGACTGAAGTTAAAATTCTGCAATAACCGGGTTTCTTAGCGAAAAGTTACAGTCTGGAAACAACTGATCGCGCGCTGCTATTGGCAGGGGGTGCAGGCTTGACTCAGCTATGGGGCAGTCGTTCGCTTACTCTTCAAAGTTATCTCTGCCCTTCATCCTAAGAACCAACACAAACTGCATAAATACCATGCACCGAACCTTCATTAAATCGCTAATCCTAATCGGGGTCACGGCTCTCAGCCTGACTCTTCTGCCCAGTGCGCTAGCGCAAATCGTAACCTCCGGCCTGACCGGCACTGTCAGTGGCGCCGTCGGCAAGACGGGTGCCGGCGTTGCTGTCACCGCGGTGCACACCCCCACTAACGCCACGTTTACCGCTACCACGAATGCGGCGGGTCGTTATAATTTCCGCGGCCTCCCAGTCGGCGGGCCTTACACGGTCACCGCGAAATCCGACTTAGGCGAAGCCACCGTCGACGATATCGTCGCTGTCCTTGGCAGCGAAGCCGAAGTTAACTTGACGATTAAATCAGAGGTACTGCAGCTGGAGAAATTTATCGCCACTGGCGCGCGCAATGATTTGGACGCCACGGCGTCGGGCGCAGGCACCACCCTGAGCAGCGATCGCATGGGCAACAAACCCTCCTCCGAGCGCTCACTCGCCGACATGATCAGCGCCTCGCCGCTCGTCACGCTGCGGTCGACCTTTGGTGATCGCGAGGAATCCCAGATCACCGCTGTAGGTCAAAACAATCGCTTCAACTCCGTCACCATCGACGGGGCCCGCATCAACGACCAATTCGGCTTGAACGGCACCGGGCTCGCTTCCTTCTTCAATCCGCTCTCCCTCGACACGATCGAGCAGCTCTCCGTGCAGATCTCGCCCTACGATGTTCGGCTCGCCGGCTTCACCGGAGCGACCATCAACGCGGTCACGAAAAGCGGCACGAATACTTACCGCGGTTCGGCTTACTATTACTTCCGCGGCAATCAGCTCGCCGGCCATGATCTACAAGGGCCCAATGCCCGTGAATTAACTAACACTGGCGTCAAACTTGTCCCCAAGCTTGAGCGCCGCACCTTCGGAGCCACCTTCGGCGGCCCGATCATTCGCAACAAGCTGTTTTTCTTCATCAATTTTGAAGATTTCGAAAGCATCAGCGCTGGTCGCGATCCGCGTTTCAGCACCCCGCTGGAGTCTCAGATTCTTACCCGCCTCAAGCAGTACAGCACTGATTCCGGCAAGACCATCAACTGGGGCAATCCTGTCACGAGCGCCACGACCAACATGGCCACCGACACCAAGTATATCGCCAAGGTCGACTGGAATATCAATAAAGACCACCGCCTGAGCGTCCGGATGTCTAAGACCGAGGGCGAGGTACCCCAGTTCGGCAATTTTGCGAGCGGCAGTTCCAGCAACGCCGGTATTTCTGGCGGCGGCATCACCACCTCCACCGATGGTCACTTTTACTCCCAGACGCGCGTAGAAAGATCAGAAGCGGCCCAGCTGTTCAGCCAATGGACCCCCGACTTCAAGACCGAGGTAAAGTATTCCTCGACCAAGCAAGACCAGCAGACCCCCCTTAACACCGTGGCCCCGATGACCTACGTCTTCGGCGTTAGCGGCACGGATCTGCTCAATAACACGGCCGTCACCAACGGTACCTACATCGCCGGCACGGAGCAATTCCGCCACGGCAATTCAATCGCCGTCGATTCGCAGCAAATGAGCGCCTCGGGTGATTATTTCTGGAAAAACTTTGTGCTCACCGCCGGGGCCGAACGCGAGCAATCGAATTTCTACAATCTCTTTCGCTCAAACTCCTTCGGTCTCGTGGGCTTCCGCAATATGACGGACTTCCTGAACGACACCAACGTCGTCATTCAGCGCAGCTATTACGATCCAAGTATCCGTCCAGTCGCCGATGTGTCCAATTTTGCCACCACCGGGCTCTTCACCCAGGCAAAATGGGACGTCAACCCACGTCTCTCAATCAACGGTGGCGTTCGCCTGGAAATCGCCGAGAGCGGGATCAAGCCCGCCCTGAACACCGCCTTTCTAGCAGCTACCGGCCTGCGCAACGATGGCTCGCTCGATGGCGTGAAAACGATCTCTCCTCGCGTCGGGTTTAACCTCGCGCTGGACAGCGATCGCAAAACGCAACTGCGCGGCGGCTTTGGCCATTTCCTCGGCCGTTCCCCTTGGGTGTTTTTCTCCAATTCCTTCGGTAACACGGGCGTGGGTAGCTTCACCCGCTCATCCACGGACGCCATTAGCCCGCTATCCTCGAGCTTCACGACTTTCCTGAAGAACGACTTCGATCCCTCGAAACCGATCGCGACCGGCACCGACAACCCGACCCTGCGGCGCGAAGTCGATTTCAACGACAATGGCCTCAAGTTGCCTTCTGCTTGGCGCGGTAATCTCGCCATCGATCGCAAACTTCCGTTCCTCGATTCGACCATCACCGCCGAGGTTGTTTACAGCAAGATTGACCAAGCTCTGCGCACGACCAACGAGAACCTCAAGCCGCTGACAGGCAGCCTCGCCCTCGACGGACGCTCCCGTTTCTCTGGCGTACCCAGCACAACGGCTAACGCTCTTTATGCCGGTTACACCTTCATGTACCGAGTGAGCAACGTCAGCGTCGGTGACTCCACCTACGTGAGCCTACAATGGGATCGTCCCCTGAAGAACAAGTGGGCCTTCAACGTCGCCTACACCCGCGGTCGCGCCACCGAGGCGCAAGCCAACGGTCAGACCACGGCTGGTGGACAGTTTAACCGTAACGTCATCTTCAACCAAAATACGGTTGAGGTCGGTACGGCTGACTTCGAAGTCAAAGACCGCTTCCAAGCTAGCGTGACCCGCCAGTTTGAATTCGTGAAAAAGTTTAAGACCACTGCTTCACTCTACTACGAAGGCCGCACCGGCAATCCCTACAGCTGGGTATTCGGCGGGGACCTCAATGGTGACGGCGTGTCGTTCAATGACCGAGTCTTTATTCCCACGGGCCCCACCGATGGCAAGTTTGACTTCTCCGGTATGACCACCGCCCAGAGCGATGCCTTCTTCGCCTTTATTCAGACGAGCGGCTTGTCCCAATACGCCGGCAAGGTCGTACCGAAAAACTCCTCGACTGAGCCTTGGTTCAACAGGCTCGACCTGAAGCTCGTCCAAAGCATCCCGCTGCATGGTCCGGTTAAGTTAGACCTCTTCCTCGATTTCGTGAATTTCGGTTCATTCATCAGCAAGAAGATGTTTAATTACACCGAGATCGCACCCAATCTGGCCAACGATGTGTTCCGGACTCGTACGCTCACAAGCGCCACCGCCTACACCGTCGATGGCCGCATCAAGCCGACCTATACCTTCACGCCGGGGCCAACGGGCTTTTTGATCGATAACGGAATGTCCCGCTGGCGCATCCAGCTTGGAGCCAAGCTCAGCTTCTAAGGCGAACGTAATTCCGCTCCTTTCCTTCGGCGCCCCGCTTTCGAGCGGGGCGCCTTTTTTTAACAGGTCAATTTCCCGGCGATGGCTCCTGCGCCGTTGGAATTATCCGTAATTTATTCCGCGGGGCGATTGGCCACCAGTAAGGCAAAAGGCTCATAATCTTCCCGGTGCGGCCAAGCTCAGGCCCCAGTTCATTAATTAAATAGGGTTAAAGCCTTAGGAGAATTATAAGGGCTACTTCCACCGCTAAAAAAACCCGAA
>SXZN01000011.1 GCA_005787865.1 Opitutaceae bacterium
AGGTCGACGCGATTTTTAGTCGGAATAACAATGGTGACTGGGTTGTCCCGCAGGAGAGTCGCATCCCATTTTAATTGGTGGAGGCAAAGCGCATAGTGCTTGGCGAAATCTGGCAGCATGGGTTCGGCGCGGAGGCCGCGTCGTTGCACGGCTTCCGCGATGCCTTGGCGGGCGGCTTCGAATAAATAGCCTTTCTGATCGCCGCGGGTGGCGGTGCTTTCGGCGTGGGCGCGCCAGTGGTAGCCGATAAAAGGCACATGAATGACATCCTCCGGCTTAATCAATTCCCAGCAGCGCAGGAAGAGGTCGATGTCTTGGGCTCCGTTAAATTCCGGACGCAGTCGGCCCGCTTGCTCAACAATACTCCGGCGGATCACGCTGAGGTGATGCGTGTAGTTGTGGGTGATCGCCATTTCAGGACTCCAGCTGCCTTTGAGCTGGGGATCGTAACGGCGGCCGGTGTCATCGATTTTGTCTTCGTCGGTGTAAAGATACCCCGCCGTTGGTTGGCGCGCGATCGCTGCGGCGATTTGGAATAGCGCATCGTGCGGCAGCAGATCATCGTGGTCTAGCAGTGCCACGAATTCGCCGAAGGCTACCTCGAGAGCGGAGTTCGTCGCGCGGGCGATGTGGCCGTTCTCGGTGCGGAAAATGGGTTTGATGCGGGGATCGGTACGAGCGGCGGCTTCCAACATCCGGCGGACGTGCGGTTGAGTTGAGGCATCATCCGCGATGCACAATTCCCAGCGCGGATATAACTGTTGCTGGAGTGATTCGAGCAATTCGCGCAGATATTTTTCTGGGGTATTATAGGCTGGAACGACGACGCTGATCAGGGGGCCGCTATTTTTTACCAACGCATCGGCGTCTTGTTGCAGGATAGCACGCAGCCGTGGAGTGAGGCGATTGTGCCAGCACCAGCGGGTGTAAGGATCCTGGTCGCGGCGCCGAATTAAGGCGGCGGGAACTTTGGGTGCTTCGCCATGGCTGAAAGTAGCCGCGAGCTGGGCTTGGAGGCGTCCGATTTCAGTGCGCGTTTGCGCCCAACTATCAAAGGTGAAGCGCCGCAGGGCCCAACCGCGTAAAAAAGCCGCGACGACTTTATAAAAAAGCCACGGTCGATAGATCGGAATAGGACCCGAACCTTCGTCGCGACGATCGAGATACATGCGACGGGCAAAGGCTAGGGGCCGCGTGCCATCGCCCGTTTCAGCGAAGATTTTTAAGCTCGCTGGATTCGGCGTATCCGTGCGAATGTCGACGAGGCCGTAGTAACCTGATTTTAGGGCGTTCGCGTGATCGCTGCGGTGACTCGCCACATCGGGCCGATCCTTAGGATAAACTAAGCGATTCTCCGTTAAAACTCCCGTGGTTGCACTGAGTTGGCTGATCGTGCGCCCAACGCCAAAGATCCATCCGGTGATGCGAAATTTTCCGTAGCCAGCGTTAATCCAGTAGCCAGGATTTTCAATATGACCGAGGAAGCGATCGCCGATCGCAATATCACTCGTGGGCATAAGGACATCATGTAGTACGGCATCGGTCGCCCGGCAAAGTTCGCGCCATGACTCTCGGTGGAAATGCCGGTAAAGATATTGCAGTGTTTGGTAGACGATGACCGTGCGTAAAATGGGTTGGGGTTGGGTCGCCGTCGTGGGCAAGGCCGACGTATCGAGGGACGTTTGGAAAAATTCGTGCCACTGGGTCCCATCATGATAATCGAGCGCGATTTTTTTGGCCCCGCGCCACACTTGCACGCGCTGAGTGAAGCCGGTGCGCAAGGCCGCCAGCGAGCCCCCAAAAGCCTGTTGGGTATCGGGTCGCTCTAGGCCATAAATGCCGAGAAAGGTGCAGGCATCCACGCGAGCGCGGAAATCGACGCAGAGGGTTGTTTCTCCAGAATACAGCCAACCATTTATTTCTAGGCCGGCGACTTCGGGCCGCCAATGGATGGGGCTGTCGATATGGAACTTAGGCGAGGGCAGACTCATGGATCAGGTCAGAATTAAGTGGTCATGGCCGTAGCCAGTAAAGCTTGTTCCGGAGCAGCCGCCGGAGGGGAACAATGAGATTGGCAACGCGATAGCCCTGCTCTTATTTCAGCCGATGTCCGTGCCCTCCCTTACTCCCGCACCTAGCCGCGGGGAGACTCGGTTTATTCTAGCTCTTTTTATCGGGTGTCTGGCTTTTCACTTTTGGGCGGTGGGCGTTGGTTGGGGTCATAAAAATTTATTTGGGGTGGAATGGCGGCAGGCCCAGACAGCTCTGACGGCGCATTTCATCAAGGCTGAGAATAATTTTTCACTCGCCTATCCCACGCCGGTCTTAGGTAAGCCGTGGTCAATTCCCATGGAGTTCCCGCTTTATCAATGGACCGTCGTGGTCGTGGGTAAATTGACTGGCCTCGGTCTCACGAAGGCGGGTCGAGCGGTTAGTATTGCATGTTTATATCTTTGTTTGCCGGCGATCTTCTTGCTGCTGGCGCGTTGGCGAGTCGCGCGCGCGCACCGCTGGTTAGTCTTAGCGGTGGTGCTCACTTGTCCGCTCTATATATTTTATACTCGGGCCTTTTTAATTGAAACGATGGCGCTGATGTTTGCGCTATGGTTTTGGGTCGCCTACGAGCGCGGGGTGGCTGGGCGCAGTTTTAGCTGGTTGGCCATAGCGATTGTGGCTGGGGCGGGAGCTGGCTTGGTCAAGGTGACCACTTTGATGCTGTATGTCCTGCCGATGATTTTTTGGTCAATGCGTCGTTTGTGGGCCAATCGATCGGATGGTGGCTGGCGAACGGAGTTGGCGTGGATGGCGGGAGCCACCTTGCTGCCGATGCTCGCGACGGGCTGGTGGATTCATTTTGCTGATGCCACCAAGGCTTTGAATCCGCTGGCGCATTTTCTACGTTCCGCAGCAATGCGTGATTTTAATTTAGGCACCACCGCCACGCGGCTTTCGGGTGAATATTGGGCCTTGAAGGGTCGGATTATGGCCGAAGATTTGACGTGGTTGCCGGCGGTGGGCGCGTGCGCGAGCTTAGCTGTCGTGGCGGGGTGGCGCCGCGGGTGGGAGATCTTGTTGAACGGCGGACTGTTCATCGCGGCGCTGATTATCTTTCCGGTGCTCTATGCTTTTCATCCTTACTATTATGTCGCGAACACGATGCTCCTCCTGCTCGCCATGGGATTGGTGCTCGTGGCTTTGGCCGAGACCAAACATCCTCGGTGGTTAGTGGTAGCGTTGGTCTTATTAATCACGGGCGGACAAGCTGGGCGGTACCTCGATTATTATTTCCCAGTGCAACGGGAAGCGGGCGAAGCGGGCAGCGGACTCACGCAAGCTCTGCGTGCTTTGACGAGAGCCGACGATTACCTGATCATTGTCGGTCAGGATTGGAATCCGATGACGCCCTATTATGCGCAGCGGCGCGCTTTGATGTTACGAGCGGGGGAGACTGAACCTGTTCGTTTAGATGCGGCGCTTGCCGCCATGCATGGCGAGAAAGCGGGAGCTCTCTTGGTGACTGGCCCATGGGAAAACCAGCCAGCATTGCTGCAACGTATTACCGCCCTAGGTTTGGAAACGAAACCGCTTTTGGTGTGGCGCGATATCTCGATTTTTTTACCCGCTACCCGCCGGGCTGAATTGCTGCTATATTTGGAATTACACCGCTATCATGAGGTGGGACTAGCGCCCGGGGTTGAGTTTCCCCCAGAACAATTGAGCAAAACTTGGCTCGAAGTGGCTAATATTCACCTGCGCAATCGCTATTTATTTTCTGCGATGCAGCCGAGGCCCGTGCGCTTCTGGTCGACGTTTGGGCCCGGATTGGATGAGCGTGGGGGGCGGCCGTCCTTTGGGGCGCATCCCGTCACGCGGCTAGTTTTTCGGTTACCAGCGGGTAAACATCAACTCCGCACCGTGGTGGAATTACCCCTCGTTTCCTATATTTCCGATGCTGGCGCCGATCAGCGCACTGACGGGGTAGAAATAAAGCTCACGGCCCTGGGTGCTGCGGAGACTCAATCGGTGCTTTATACTCGACTGCTAGATCCACTCCACCGGCACAGCGACCGTGGTCCACAATCATTGACGATTAATTTCACCCTCGCTCAAGCGGGTGAGGTAGAGCTGTTTTTTGGACCTGGTCCCCACGGTCGCGATACGCGTGACTGGATTACCATGGGCCGGCTCGTGATAGATTAATGGCACTACCGGATCTCGATCTGGCGCCAGTAACTCCAATCAAAAGCTACGTTATTGGCGGGACCTGGATACATCGCAAAAACGAGGGTGCCGGTGATGGGGCCAATGGACTCTATCGTGATGTTTTGCGGCCCGCGGTCGGCGGCGCGCCTCATCGGGTCGAGGTTGCGCTCATAAAGTAAGCGGCGGCCGCCGTTGGGCAGACGCTCGAAAATGACGACATCAACTCCATCGGTAGCTCCAGTCCCTGTGTAGGCTTTTTCATTTAGCCCCATGATGGCCTCAATGCGCGTCGCGCCTGGGGGGGCATTAAAATGAAGTTCGGCCGGAGCATTAGAGAAAATTGCGGCCTGGCCAGCGATCCGGCCAATCTCAATGCTGCCCGGGGTATAGAGCGCGGTGGGAATCGGCTTGGTTAGCGCGGCATAAGCCGTCGCGTTCACCACTTGATAATGAAGGCGCGGATCGATCGCCTCTGCTGAATCTGAAAAATTTAAAGTAACCCCCGGGAGTGAGCGTCCTGCCAGTTTCTGTTTTAAGGCAGTTAATTCAGTCGCGCGGACGTAAAGATCGCCATCGGCTGAGGTGGCGACGGGTTGAGCGGCGAGTCCTAATTTTTCGGTGCGCCAGCGAATAAAGCCGCGATCTTGCTTATGGGGACCTTGCATGACTAGCGCGGTTACTTGATCTGTGCCGAGATTCTTTAGCACTGTTTGTAATTTGTCGGCGTCATTTTCTGCTCCATTTGGAACGAGGATCGCTCGGCATGCTGCATAATAAGGAATGAGGGTATTCCAGTCCCACCCATAAACGAGGACCACCCCGTGTGCGGGGACAGCCTCGTGGACTACTTCAACCAAAGACGGGGGCGGGGCGGGCAGATTTTTAAGCGTCTCCGCAAACCCTTGGTAAAAATTGATGCTCTGTAAGCTTACAAAAATAACGATATAGACTGCCTTAAGTCGGGCATCGAGACGCTCGCTAGCGACAACTCCGGCTAAAATTAACCCTGCTGCGGCCGCCGCAAAAAAGGCGGCTGGAAAGTGATAATAATTATGAATCGCATAGAGATTCGCGAACAGCAGCGGCCCCAGCAAATATCCCGCGGCGCAGAGCAAAGCCATCAGGCGGTAGCGCTGGGCAATCGGGATTAAGCCCAGTCCCAATAATAAGAACAGCGGGTCTGAGAGTACGCCGAGGCTGAAATGGCGATGGATTGTCTGCCAAAAGACCGGATCTAGGCGCTGCGCTAGGGTTCCGTAGTTCCATGTTCTGAGATTTTCAGAGGTGAATTGGTTGGCGTAGGGATTGGCGCGCTTGACGGTGTCGGTGAAGGCAATCCAGCGCAGTGCCACCGCCAGTGCTAGACCGACGGGTAGCAATACGGCGGGCAGACTGCGCCAGAGATTCACGAAGAAACTCGCGCCTTGGGGAGGCCTTTTTTGCCAGAATAGCACGATGGCGAAAAGCCCCGCCGGTACCGCGAACAGTGCAAAAGTCGTAATCTTCACTAAGGCCGCGATCACTCCGAGTAGGGTGGCCGCTATCGTCCAGCGCCAGTCAGCTAACTGTAAACTTCGGAGGTAGGCGTATAAAAACCAAACAGCAAAGGCGGCGGCACAGGATTCGATCATGAAGCTTCGCGCATAAAAAAGGCAAACCGGCGTCATGAGGAGCGCCGCCGGTACGAGCAATCGTCGCCCCGCATGGGGCTCGACCCAAGCGGCTAGTCCATAAACAGCCGGGAGTGAACTGAGGAAAAATAAAATTCCGATTAAACGAGCGGCGGGCACCAAGGCTAATCCCGTTGTGTTGGTTAGCAGCGCCACCAGCCATTGGTAGAGTGGAAATTCAAAAGGGACTGACCAGGGTGGACCGAAAATGGGGGCAGGGTAGGCGAGACTAAAGCCCTCGTGCTGGATCCCGTACGCATTGAGTGCCGTCTGGGTTTGGCGGAATTGGTAACGATCTAAGAGGGATGCGTCCCAGCCGCGTGTCATGATCCATAGGGCGACAGCCAAAAGCAGCAGGCTAAGTCCCAGATAAAATGAGGGGACGGCTAATTTCTTTCCTGCGGCCTTCATGAAGACAATGGGCTTAATTGATTCTTATCCGACTCCAATAAGCTTGGTCATAGTCGGGATTTTTAGCGGGTCCGATCGTGACGAGGAAAACTAACGGATAAACGAGGGGAGTCGTTTGCTGATAGGTGATCTCTTGGGGGCCGCGATCTGCCGGATTGGTTGCCGGTTGCAAATGGCGGCGATACAGAGATTGGCGCAATCCATCGGGTTGCTCGGCGAGAATTTCGATCACGACCCCATCACTCGCTTCCGGCAGCGGCTTCGCGTAAGCAGAAGGGGAGAGGCCTACGGTGGCTGTAATGGTGTGAGCGTCGGGGGGTGGCTGAAAATAAATTTCAGAGGGGGCATGAGCATCGATCCGCGGCTGACCCGCGACGCTTTCGACGCTGACCCCAAAGCGACTCCGCGCGCGCTGTGGAGCGGGCGAGCACATCGGAAACGATTGGCCGAGCAGATTTTGAAGCTGGGCTTCAGGGATAATCGTATCAGCTGCCGCCGTCACCAACACTTGGGCGCTTTTGAAATGGCGGCCTTCGAGCCGGCGGGCCGCCGAGAAAATTGTGTCAGCGGGGAGATAGAGATCGGCATCATCACTCGAAGCAAATGGTCGGGGGGAGAAGCCAAAACGGGCCGCCCGTGCGCTGATAAAATCTTCCGCTTGCCGCAGGCGTTTACCCACGACCACCATCGCCGCAATGCGGCGCGGGGGGAGCTTGGCGAGCACGTCTTCCAGTACCTTGGTTTCATCATCACGATCACCGGGGATCATCAATGAGCGGCGCTGCGAATAATAAGTGAGGACGGGATCCCAATTAGCGCCAGAAATCAGCACGACGCCATCAGCCGGAATCGTCTCTCGCATAATCTTGGCTAGGTCGGGTGGCGGCGGGGCTTCCTTCCAGTAATAATAGTGATAGCTGCGATCAAAGGCGTGGTATTGCAGGATCAGCATGACCGCGAGCGCCACCCAGCGAGTGCGGCGATTTACCCGGGGATTATCCCACGCGGAGGCAAGCAGCAGACCAGCCGCACCCGTCAATAAGAGGGCGTTGGCGGTATAATAATAATCATGAACGTGGTAGAGATTCGCAAAGACAAGGGGGCCGCTGAGGAAGCCTAACCAGCAGACCAACGCTACGCGCCGCGCTCGGGCCGTCGCCAGCGTTCCACAAACCAAGGCAGCTGCCATCGCGCCTTCGCTCAGAACATTTTGGGTAATCGTTTCCCAGATACGTTGCCAATAGGAGGGCTCAAGGCGGAGCGCGAGCGTGCCGTAGTTCCAGTGACGCAGCTCGGTTGAGGCGAGAAATCCAGCATAAGGATTAGAGTGTTTAAGTCCGTCGCCGTGCGCGATCCACCAAGTTGCTACACCTAAACTCAGCGCGGCGGGCAAAAAAGCAAAAAGCGCGCACCGCCGTAGCCCCACCCAGCGAGTCGGGCTGCTGCCTTGGTTGGCCCGCCGCAGCGCGGCTAGGGTGAGTACCGCTGCCGGAATTCCATAAACAGCAAAGGTGGTGATTTTCGTGAGTGCCGCTAACAACGCGAAGAGGCAGGTAAAAAATAAAGTACTGCCGCGTAGCGATTCGAGTCCTCGCCGCAGGCAGCAAAGGAACCAAAGTGAAAAGCAGAGCGCCGTCGTCTCGATCATCACCGTGCGCGTGTAGAAAAGATAGACCGGCGCGCTCAAGATAAGCGCCAGAGCCAGTAAGCGCCGGGATGCACTCAAGCCAGCCAGTGCGAGCAAATCATAGACAGCGGGCAGCGTGGCTACAAAAAACAGTACGCTGAGGAGCCGGCCTGCTTGTTCGAGCGGCATCTGGGTCAGAGCCACCAGAGCCGCTATACTCCATTGATAAATGGGGAATTCCATGGGAATCGACCATGGTGGCCCGAAAATGGGCGTAAGGTAATCGAGTCGAAATCCGTCTTGGATTACCCAAAAAGCGCTCAGCGCGGTCTGCACTTGCCGAAATTCATAGCGATCGAGAATTGAAGCGTTCCAAGCGTGCGAAACCATCCAGAGCGCTCCGAAGAAAATAATACTAAAAACAATCCAAGGACCTCGGGTGCTGGGTCTCGGGTAATTTGCTGGAGGGGGTTGGTTATCTGCCATGGCTAATTAGGACGCCCGATAATCGGCGACCGAACGGCGAATGCCTTCGGCTAGGGGGACTTGGGGCCGCCAGTGGGTGGCGGTCATAATCTTGTGATTATCGAGTTGGCTCGCTTCCACATCCCAAGTGGGGGCGGCTTCATAGGTAATCGCGATTTTTTTGCCCATCTGCTGCTCGACGAGTGTAATGACTTCGCGCACCGTGTGCGACTCACCGGCACTCAGATTGAAAGTTCCGGTTAAGCGTCGCGTGATGACCTGCTCCAGCGCTGCGAGAAAATCAGTGTAGTGGAGGAAATCTTTTTGTGCATGGCCATCGCCCCACAGCGTGAGCGTTTGTCCTTCTGCGGCGCAGCGAATAGCGTGGGGAATAATTCCTTGCAGCCGATTTTTGGGCACGGGGTAGCCGTAGGGATTGGATATCCGGAGGAGAGTACAAGCGAGTCCATGGCTCGCGACGTAACCTTCAATGAGTTCCTCCGCCGCGCGCTTGGCCTTACCGTACCAACCGATGGGCTGGCATTGATCTGTTTCTTGATTGGGTCGGCCGGGGGCGTTGCCGTAAACCGCTCCGCCGGATGAGAAAAAAATAAAATGCGGACGCTCGGCCGGTGCCAGCTGCGTGAGGGCTTGGAGAATTTTTTCCAAAGCGGGCAAGTCATCTTGCCATTCCGCGCCCGCGCTTTTTTCCGACGTAGCGGGCAAAGTGCTCCAAGCAAGATGCAGCAAGGTGCCCGCCCCCGCCAGTTGCGCTGGCTCGGTGAGCGTTGACCAAGCGTGCATGTCGTCACCGCTTTGCCGTGAGAAGCGGGTGATCGGGTAGCTTTGCGCGGTAAAATGCTGCGTGATGAGCGCTGCCAGCCGGCCCCGTCCTCCCGTGATCAGCAGTCGGGATGGCGGCGGTGTGGACGTAACCGAAGTGATCGCGCCGCCGAGCGTTTGGTAAAATTTTGCCAACTCCTCCGCGCTGCGCCGCCAGCTGAAGTGCTGCGCAGCGTAAGCGGTGGCGCCTTGGGCGAGTCGATCATAAAGCGCTCGGTCGGTGCGCAACTCGCGGACGGCCGTCGCTATGCCCGCCGCATCTGCTTGCTCGAGCACGTAAGCGTCGATGCCGTGGCGCAGCGTCGTCCCGAGATTAGTCCGCGGCAGTACGACGGGTCGGCCAATCGCAAAAAATTCCGGCAGCTTCGAGGGGAAGCGATAATCATTAAACGCATCCGCTTGTCCGGGTTGCACAAAAATATCCGCGAGCGCCATCAGCGGGGGCAAATGACGGTGATGATGAATCTGACCCAGCCCCATAATGTAGGGGGCGACTTCCTTAGCGATCTGACCGAGAAAATCCACTCGGTCCAGTCCCGTGCGCAGCAATACGGTCGCGTGCCCGCTGCGATTGAGTGCCAGTACCGCCGCGTAGAGTGCCCGCATCTCAGCCGCATTCGAGGCATGGACATTGCCATGATAAAACAGAACCGTGGTCGTCGGCGCTAAGCCGAGGGCTTGGCGAAATTCCCGCGCGGGCGGACGCGGATAAAAATAATCTCCTGCCGCTGCGGGTAAAACCCGGTGGCTGGGGCGGCCAGCCGGGATAAATTCCCGCAGCTTTTCGGTGATCACCGTTACGCCTTGGGCCTGCGCCAACATTTGCCGGCTGCGCTGCGGATGAGCCAAATCGGGCGGCACCAGCCGCGCCAGTTCCTCCGCGGGAAGAGCCGCTAATTGGGCGCTGCTGCGCTGCAGGGTCAGGGCTAAAATCTCCTGCTCGTTATCTTCTAAATGCACCACTAAGCGTCCGCCGCTGGCGGCGATGACTTTCTCGGCGAGCTGGCGAACGTTTTCCCGTGTCGTCCAAGCATGAATAATATCCGCACCGCGGTCATTGGCGAAGGTCACTCCTTTTTCTGCCTCGGCGAAAGTAATTCCGCGAAAAGTAACCGCTTCTTGATAAACTAGGGTCCCCACATCGTGCGGTACCGCCACGCTGCAGCTGTGCCCCGCGGCAGAAAGTTCGTTGGCGAGTGCCGCCACATGCAGCGCGCTATTGGAGGCGAAACTGCCGTAGAGTATAAAAAGAATATTGAGCGGCTGACTCGTTTTAACGGCCGGCTTCGGCTGCATCCGCCGCGCATAACCGGGGAGCTCAATCCGCGCCGCGGCTAGATCGATTTCTACTCCATGATTTTCATCCTGCGCGATCGCGATAGTGAGCGGCGTGCGCGCGATGGCAACCGAGCCATCGGCTAATTTTGCCTTGAGCCGCAAAGGGCCCTGACCCGCGGAGAGAATCGTCTTACTCGTGAAACCAGCTTGGGTGGCATGGGGCGCGTTGGGGTAGAGCTTGTTTAAATCGGGGCGGCGTCCGCCGAGCCCGCAGGGGATTTCTTGATGTCCATAGCGCAAAACCAAGTCCGTCACGCGCTGAGCGGGGTCCAGCGCCCAGCCTTCAATATGCTGTCGTTTGCTCAAGTGTTTGGTTTTTGCGGGTGACTCGATACTCGCCGCAAAAGCCGCCGGCTCTGCCACGAGACTCAACGTTTTGAACACCTGCCAGGTTGCATCGGGTAACTGTGCTTCACCGTGAGCTAAATAAACACCAGCGGGTAGCTGGCCTTCGATGGTGAAGCCGCACTGACTCGCCGCGGGCTCAGCGGGCAAAAGTTTAGGTACGTCGGCGCGCGTCGTCCGCGTTGTCAGCGCGAGGGTACCGCCCGTCGTCACAAGACGGACCGCCGGAGCCGACGTTTCGCCGGCGCACAGACACCACCCCGTCAGCTTAATCTTCCCGTCGGTCGCGCGGAGCGGGCGAGGCGATTCAATTTCGCCGTGAAGGAGGGGGGCGATCACCGCACTCATGGTCAGCGGCCGCCTAATTGGCGCTCAAGCGCGCGCAACCAAGCCGTCCAGCGCCAACTGCGCGAGGCTTGGAGGCCCCGTGTCTCTTGATCAAGTTGCGCCAGGCGTTGTTCGCGCGCGAGTCGTTCGGTGGTGGTTGCCGTGCGCAATTGGGCGAACTGGTTTTGTAGCTCAGCCAATGCGGCCTGGTTGTGGCTTAAATCAAATTCGCGAGTTGCGAGCCGCGTACTGTTTTCCGTCAGCTGGCGCCGAAGCTCACCGGCGGTGGCTTCGCTGGTGGTGAGTTGAGCGCTGGCCTGCGTGAATTTGCGGGTGAGCTCTTCGGCAGATGCTTGCGCCGCGGTTAATTGACCCTGGAGGCCAGCAATTTGCTGGCGCTGCGTATCGGCTTGGCTGCGGCTAGCGGCTAAGGCGGCTTCGGCGGAGGCCAGTTGCCCGCGGGTAGCATTGAGGGCCTCATTGGTCACATGCTGCATGTGCCGCAGGTAATCGTGATTCTCCTGCAGTTCGGCGCGGAATTTTTCTATTTTGACGCGGACGGTTTCTAAATGTCCGGCTTCGTCGATTTTCTGGTCAGCGAGGGTTTGGGCGGCGGTCAATAACGACTCCGTCGCCGCGAGCCGGGGCGCCAATTCATCGCGCTCGTCTTCCAATTCCATAATCCGTACTTGCGACAGAATAAGCTGCTGGCGCAC
>SXZN01000012.1 GCA_005787865.1 Opitutaceae bacterium
CTTTGGGCACGAGCCCGCTCGTGGCCTTCTCCCGATTGGCAGAATAGCCGCTGGCGTCACAGTACACGATATCATCGTCGCCCACGGGCGCCGGCACCATAAACTCGTGGGAGAAACTGCCGCCCATCACGCCGGTATCGGCTTCGACGGCGATCGTCTTCAAACCACAGCGCAGGAAAAACGCCGCATAGGCGCGCTTCATCTTGTGGTAACTCTCGGTCGCCGCTTCGTCTGTCGCGTCGAAGCTATAGGCGTCCTTCATAATAAATTCCCGCGCGCGCATCAAACCGTAGCGGGGCCGGATCTCGTTGCGGAATTTCGGCCCGATTTGATAAAAATTCTTCGGCAAATCCCGGTGACTCGTGATTTCACTTTTCACGAGCGGGGTAATGA
The DNA here is from genome assembly GCA_005787865.1 of Opitutaceae bacterium. GTDB lineage: Bacteria > Verrucomicrobiota > Verrucomicrobiia > Opitutales > Opitutaceae > Lacunisphaera. The sequence continues at coordinate 394 of SXZN01000012.1, forward strand.
CTTCTTCATGCGTGGGCCCAAGCACGAACTCCGGTTCCTTCGAACGCCCCTTGCCCGCCCCCGCGTGATCGACGCGGTACATAATCTCCCGGGCCGCGGCCCAGCGCGGTCCCTCTTGCCAATGATCGACGGGGTGAATGAACGGCATCGCCATTTCGATGCCGCCCTCGCGATCCATTTCCTCGCGACATAATTGGCTGATTTTCTGCACGACGCGCAAGCCAGCCGGCATGAAGGTATAGAGTCCGCCGCCCAATTTACGCACGAGGCCCGCGCGGAGCAGCAATTTGTGCGACGCAATCTCGGCGTCGGCCGGGCTTTCCTTGAGCGTGGGAATAAATGTCTGCGACCAAAATTTCATGTGAGCTAGCGACGAGAACAAGTCCGCAGGGGTGGCGCAAATGTATTTGCGCTCGACCCGCCCCACCCGCGATAACAGCCCAAATGACCGCCTCCCGTCCGCGCCGCTCGCCTCAACCTTGGTCCCTGAAGTGGATCAGCGCAGCGATCATGGCTTTCGTCATTATCTACACCGCGGTAAATTTTTATTATCGGAAGCCGAGCCCCGCCTACCGCCCTTACCAAGATGCTCAAGATCGGGCCACCGTCGCGCGCTTACTGGCCGCCGGTTGGCAAAAATTACCCGTCACCACTCGGCGCCCGATTGAAAAAATAAGCGCGCCCGGACCGGCCCCGCTGCACCGCGCGGCCCTCGGCTTAGGTGCTGACTTTGAACCCAATTTTGCGGAGCAGCCCAAGCTGCTCGCCACGATCGATCAGGTCAGCGCCCCGGCCGTAGTGCTCCGCGAACAAGACTACCCAATTTTCTTCACGGCCAGTCTGACCAATTTAAAAGCCCAATTGGGCGACAGCACCCTGTACCGCAAGGGCCATGAATTAGTGCTGGTCCCCACGGTAGAAACGCTACCCGGCAAAGATTTGCGGAGTCGCTGGCCCGACTCCCACTACGCCGTGACCTTTTCCACCACCACCCTGCCCCCCGGCCGCTACGAGATCCGCCTCGTCGCTAAAGGCCCCGCCCTCGCTTGGAGTTTTACCGTCAAATAAGCCGCGGGCTCAGGCTCCTGCGCTGATCATGCCTAGTTTGATTTTTTTTAGGCGGATGGCAGGGGAGAAGCTAGAGGCAGCACCGTTGTTGACTGCTATCAACCCGGTGTTCGTCCTCAGTTCTCGCCACGGGCGAAACAGAGGCGAAAGGTGAGAGGTCAGAGGGCCGATCCGGATCTTCCTTTCCCCAGTTTCATCTTTTCCTCCCCCCTTCGCGTCACTTCGCGCCCTTCGCGGTTAAAAATGCCTTGGTCGATCCGGATCTCTGTTTCCCGATTTTCTACTTTCCTAAGTTTCATCTTTTCCGCCCCTGCCTTGTCGGGTTTTTGTGTTTCTCGTGTTTTTCGTGGCCATGCCTTGGCGGGCCAAAATGCTCGGATCGATTTTTGCGCCTTCTGTGCCTTTTGTGGCGGCCTTAAGGCTTGAGGCTAGAGGCGAAAGGCTAGAGGAGGGATAGTTTTAAGGTTTAGGTTTTAAGGTTTAAGCCCGGATTCCCTTTCGCGTCATTTCGCGTTTTTCGCGGGCCAAAATGCCTTGGTCGATTTTTGCGCCTTCGGTGCCTTTGGTGGCCCCGCCTTGGCAGCAGCGGAGAACCGCCCCGCACGTAATCCCCCATTGACGCGAGGGGCGAGATAGCCGATTAAAGCGCACCTTCCCCATGAGTACTGGCGCCGAAATTAAACCGACCGACCTGCGCGGCATCCTGAAATACGTTCCCCGTTTTCAGGGCCAAACCTTTGTGATTGCCGCTGACGGCATTATTGTCGCTGACGAAAATTTCCCTAATATTTTAACGGATATCGCGGTGCTGCGCAGCTTGGGCATCAAAATTATTATTGTCCACGGCATCGGCCACCAGATTGAGGAACTCGCCAAGACGCGTAAAATCCCCATCACCGACATTTCCGGCACCGGCGCGGCCGATGCGGCTACACTTGATCTCGCCATCCGCGCTTCTTCGCGGGTGACCCACCTCGTGATCGAAGGCTTAACGCAGAACGGCCTCAAAGCCGCCCTGACCAACGCGATTCGGGCCGTGCCGATTGGGATTATCAAAGGGGTCGATCACCAATTCACCGGTCGGGTCGATCGGGTGGATAAAGAATTCCTCACGCAACTGATCGAATCGCAAGTGGTGCCGGTCTTGAACCCGATTGGCTTTGATCGCGATGGTCGACCGCTGCGGATCAACTCTGATTTGCTCGCGGCGGAATTGGCCGAAGCCTTACACGCGACTAAAATTATTTATCTCACGCCCAACGAGGGCCTCGAGATCAACGGCAAGCTGCAGCACCAAGTATCGGCCGCTACCCTCCGCACCGTGCTCGCCAACAAACCCGAGTCGATTAACGAATCGATGCGGATCACCGCCGTGCACGCGGTTAAAGCCATCGAAACGGGCACGCCGCGGATTCATTTAATCGATGGTCGCTTGCTTGATGGTTTGCTGAATGAAATTTTCTCGAACGAAGGCGTCGGCACCCTCATTCACGGCAACGAATATCAACAAATCCGCCAAGCCACCAAGCGGGACGTCCGGGCCATCTATAATCTCACGCGGCAGGCCGTGAAACGGGAAGAGTTGCTCTATCGGACCCAGGCGGCGATCGAGAAAAATATCGAACAATTCTACGTCTTCGAAATCGACGAGAACATCATCGCCTGCGTCTCGCTGCACCATTACGCGGACCAAGGGAAATTGGCGGAGATTGGTTCGCTGTACGTCATGCCGTTCTACCATCACCGCGGGATCGGCAAGAAGATGGTCGATTTTGCCTGTCTGCAGGCGCAGGAAAAAGGCGCGCAGACGGTGCTCGCGCTCTCGACCCAAGCTTTTTCATTTTTCACCTCCATCTGCGGCTTTGCTGAAGCGGAAAAGGACGCCCTCCCTGAGTCACGGCTTAAAGCCTACGAAGAGAGCGGCCGTAATTCCAAGGTGCTGATCAAGCAGCTCTAAGGTTCGCC
>SXZN01000103.1 GCA_005787865.1 Opitutaceae bacterium
CTCTACGCTTGGAAGGGCGCAAAATTTGTCAAAAGCATCACCTTCCTCGCCGAGGATCGACTCGGCTTCTGGGAGGTTCGCGGCTACCACAACAACGGCGACCCTTGGAAAGAAGAGCGGTACGCCTAAGGTCCGTTCTAAAATCCGCTGATGCTCACTGGGGACCGTCATTCCAATCCGGCCGCGAAAGGCTTAGCCCTAAAAATCACAAGGCAGCGCCCGCCGCCGATCACTCATTAATTTTATGAGCCCCTCTTTTTTTCCCCAAGATATCATCATTAAAAAACGCGATGGCGGCAGCTTAACCGAAGCCGAAATCAAATTCTTCGCGCAGGGAGTAACCGATGGTCGTTTTGCAGACTACCAGGCAACCGCACTCCTGATGGCCATTTTTCTCCGCGGAATGACTCCCCAGGAAACCGCTTGGCTCACTGATGCCATGATGCGCTCGGGTGAAGTGATTAATCTTCAATCAATCGCAGGAGCGAAAGTAGATAAACATTCCACGGGAGGCGTCGGTGATAAAGTTTCGCTCATCCTCGCTCCGCTCGCGGCGGCTTGTGGCCTCAAAGTTCCGATGATGAGCGGTCGAGGTCTTGGTCACACCGGCGGGACGCTCGATAAATTGGAAGCCATCCCCGGCTTCCGCGTCATGCTCAGCGTGACCGAATTTCGGGCCATTCTCGAAAAAGTTGGCGTCGCGATGATTGGCCAGACGCCGCAGGTCGTGCCCGCGGATCGCAAACTTTACTCCCTGCGGGATGTCACCGGCACGGTCGAGTGCATCCCACTTATTTGCGCCAGTATCATGAGCAAGAAATTGGCGGAAGGAATCGACTCGTTAGTCCTCGATGTAAAATTCGGCAAAGGGGCCTTCATGAAACGCAAGGAAGACGCCCTGACGCTCGCTCGGGCGATGGTGGCCGTGGGTCGCGCTGGCGGCAAACCCGTGTGGGCCCAACTCACCGCGATGAACCAACCGCTGGGCCGCGCGGCGGGCCACACCACGGAGGTGATTGAATCGATTGAGTGTCTCCAAGGCCGCGGCCCCGCCGACTTAATGGAAGTAACCTACGCACTTACCGGGCATATGCTGATCTTGGGCGGAGCGGCGAAAAACGCCGCGGACGCCCAACAGCAAATGTCTGCCGCCATTACTTCCGGTGCTGCGCTCGAGAAATTTCGACAAATGTGCATCGCTCAAGGCGGCGATCCCCGCGTGATCGAGGATTATAAATTGCTACCCACTGCAAAAAAGCTTTTGGCGGTTCACGCCCCGGCGAACGCCAACGGATTTGTGGTCGAGGTTGACGCCCTCAAATGCGGCCACGCCATTATGGCTTTGGGCGGAGGCCGCGCCGCCGTGGCTGACCAAGTCGATCACGCCGTGGGCCTCGCCGATCTCATCAAAATCGGTGAGCCGGTCACTGCGGGCACGTTGCTCTGTACGATACACCTCAACGATGATGCCAAGGGCGCGCGCGCCGCAGCATTAGTTCGCGAGGCCATTCATTTTGGCCCCACCGCACCCGAGCGAGAGCGGTTGGTCCAAGATCTTATTCAATAATCTATTCACGCCTGGGGACGCGGCCACTGCGGGCCTGTCATAAATAAACGGCCCGCACCGACCCCGTGGACTCCAGACATCCGCGAGCAAATCGTAGAGAAATTTCATCAAAAAAAACCGAGCGATTCCGCTTCGTTTGCTCGCCATTCGGGTCGGCTTATTATTTTTTAACTCACTTTTATGAAAAACCCCTCCGCCCACTTTCCCCGTATTCCGCGCATCACTTATGCCGGCCCTGGCTCCAAGAATCCCCTGGCTTTCCGGCACTATAATCCCACGGAGATGATCGATGGCCGTTCCTTAAAATCCCACCTCCGCTTCTCGGTGGCCTACTGGCACTCGTTTCGTGGGACCGGCACCGATCCTTTCGGTCCCGGCACCGTGCAGCGCTCATGGGAAAGCGGCAAGGATGCGCTCTCCATTGCCAAGACGCGCATGGATGCCGCGTTTGAATTTTTCCAAAAAATTGAATCTCCCTTCTGGTGCTGCCACGACCGGGATATTGCCCCCGAGGGCAAGACCCTCGCGGAATCGAATCGCAACTTGGACAAAATCGTCGCCCACGCCAAGTCCCTGCAAAAGGCCACGGGCGTTAAACTCCTTTGGGGCACCGCTAACTTATTTTCCAATCCCCGCTATATGTGCGGCGCGGCGACAAATCCCGACGCGCATGTCTTTGCTTATGCCGCGGCCCAAGTGAAGAAAGCCATCGAGATGACCAAAGAACTCGGCGGCGAAGGCTACGTCTTCTGGGGTGGCCGGGAAGGCTATGAAACGCTGCTCAATACCAATCTCAAACGTGAGCAGGATCATCTGGCGGCTTTTCTGCACCTCGCGCTCGATTACGCGAAGAGCATTGGTTTCAAAGGCCAATTTCTCATCGAGCCGAAACCGAAAGAGCCGACCAAACACCAATACGATTTTGATGTCGCCAGTGGGGTCGCCTTCCTCCGCACCTACGGCCTCGAAAAAGATTTTAAATTTAACATCGAGACGAATCACGCCACCCTCGCTGGCCATACCTTCCAACACGAAATCGAGGTCGCCGCGGCGCAAGGCATGCTCGGCTCCATCGATGCCAATGCCGGTGACCCCCTCCTCGGTTGGGATACCGATCAATTTAATACCGACGTCAAAGAAGTCACCCTTGCGATGGTTGCGATTCTAAAGGCCGGCGGGCTCGGCACGGGCGGCATCAATTTCGATGCCAAACTGCGCCGGCCAAGCATGGAGGCGGAGGATCTTTTCCACGCGCACATCGGCGGCATGGATACTTTTGCGCTCGGGTTCAAACTCGCTCGCCACATCATTGCCGACGGTCGACTTGGGCAGTTCCTCACCCAGCGCTATAGCTCCTACGATGCCGGCTTCGGTCGTGAGATCGAGACCGGTAAGGCTACTTTTAAGTCTCTCGAAAAACTGGTCCTCACGAAACTTGGCGAACCTAAGCTTCGTTCGGGCAAACAGGAATATCTCGAAAACCTACTCAACACTTACCTGCACGGCTAAGCCTCAGGGTTTCCGCTCGGCTACCTTGCTTTAACCCATGAGCCTTTACCTCGGCATCGATAGCGGCACCCAAAGCACCAAGGCCATCGTCTTGGATCTCGAGCTGGGCCGCGTCATTGCCGAAGCCCGGGCGCCTCACGCTCTGCTGGCTGGTCTGCCGGCTGGCCACCTGGAACAGCAGCCGGAAGAATGGGCGACCGCGCTCGATACGGTCATCACCGCCGTCGCCGCTAAAATTGATCGCCGCCGGGTCCGCGCCATCGGCGTTTCCGGACAACAACATGGCTTCGTGCCCCTCGATGCCCGCGGCGCCGTTATTCGTCCAGCCAAACTATGGTGCGACACTTCGACCGTCGCCGAATGCGCCCTGCTCACTAAAAAATTAGGGGGCCCCGCGGCCGTCATTCGCGCGACGGGACTGCCCTTCTTACCTGGCTACACTGCCCCAAAAATTCTTTGGCTAAAACGCCACGAGCCGGCGAACTATAAGCGCCTGCGGCATGTCCTGTTGCCGCACGACTACCTCAATTTTTATCTGACCGGGAATTATTGCATGGAACCGGGTGATGCTTCTGGGACCGCTCTGCTTGATGTACGCCGGCGGACGTGGTCAAAAAATGTCCTCAGTGCCATCGACAAGAATTTGGCCGATTGGCTTCCGCCACTTTCTCCGTCGCACGGGGCCGCAGGCACGCTCCGACCGGAGCTGGCGGCAAAATATGGTTTCTCCCCCGAGGTGATCGTGAGCGCGGGGGGCGGCGACAACATGATGGGCGCGATCGGCACCGGCAACGTGACCCCCGGAGTTGTGACCGCCAGTCTCGGCACCAGCGGCACGATCTACGCCTTCAGCCAGAAACCAGTGATCGACCCCCACGGTGAAATTGCCGCCTTTTGCTCATCCACCGGCGGCTGGCTGCCGTTGCTGTGCACCATGAATCTCACGGCGGTCACCGAACAATTTCGCGCGCTCTTCAATTGGGACCATGCCGCTCTCGAGCAAGCCGTGAGCGCTACTCCCGCAGGGGCCGATGGGCTCACGCTCGTGCCTTACCTCGACGGCGAAAGAACTCCAAATGTTCCCCATGGCACCGGCGTGCTCTATGGGCTCAATCGCCGCACGCTCACGCCCGGACATCTGGCGCGGTCGGCGATGGAAGGGGTCACGCTCGGATTAAATTATGGTCTGCGCCGCCTCGCCACTCTAGGCGTTAAACCTAAAGAAATTCGCTTAACTGGCGGCGGAGCTAAATCCGCCGCCTGGCGCCAGATCATGGCCGACATTTTTGGCGTGCCGGTAGTTGCCATGGTGGAAGATGAAGGCGCGGCCCTCGGCGGAGCGCTCCAAGCGGCTTGGTGCGCTGAGTTACACGCGGGCAATAAGACAAGCCTGGCAACCCTCGCCGCCCACGCGGTAGCGGTGAACGAACGCACCCGCTGCGCCCCAGAAAAAAGCCGCGCCGCGCTTTATCGTAAGCGGCAGGACCAACAAGATAGCCTCAGCCTGACTCTACGCGAAACGTTCGATCGGCTCAGCCGCGCCTGATCGTCACCCGCAGGGAGCCAGCTAGATTCAGCCGCAGTAGAGGCGGAGCCGCACCGCGGAGCACTTACCGAGTCGGCGTGTGGTGCTGCAGGATAAAATCTACAATCGGCGCAGGATCCGCTAAGCTATGGGGCGAGTGCCCCGCGCCGGGCTTGATGATTACCTCGATGAGGCCACCCGCGGCGCGATAGCGCTGAACCAGCACGGCTAAATTTTCTGCCAACGGCACGACGGTATCGGCGTCACCACTGACGCCTATGATAGGAATACCCGCGCGGACGACCGGATCGATCCGCGCCAGCGGACTCACGGCAGCGGTCTCTAAGGCCGCCACGGTCAGCCCGTAATTCTCGGCCACTTCGGCCCAATGTGATTTTTTATAGCCGGGCCAACTGCGCAGATCGAGGGCGGGGGCATCGAGGTAAAGCGCCGCGACGCGCGCGGGATAGGTTGCGGCAAAATTAAAGGCATAGAGCCCCCCGCGACTAAAGCCTTCGAGCACGACTTGCTGCGCCAACTGGTGTTGACGCAGCAACTGCGTATAAAACGCATCAAAAATTTCGATCGCCGCGGGCGAACCATAGCGATCGCTCGCGTTAATATAGGCGTAGTGCCAACCGCGGGCCAATAAGGCCAAGGCAACCTGCGGGGCGTGCCGATCGCCAAACCACTCCGCTCGCCATAACCAAGGCCGCCCGGGGGCAGCTACTTTGGGTAAAATCAAAATCGCCGGCTGCCCCGCAACGACAAAATCGAGCCGCTCATAACCGTGCCATTCTGATTGGGTTACCCCCGGCCCTTGCGCGGCAAAAAGCCCCAAAGCTAAATGAGCAAAAATTAAAAACTTTAAAATACTGCGCATAAAGCTCGGGCGATCCGGGGAATTTCCTCATTAGCAAATGAGGGCGGCCGGCGCTTACTGAGCGGGCGGCGCGTTGCGCCGGGCCGTGCAGCCGATCACGGCCATCCAGCTGCCGATCATAATGAGCGCGTAGAACTCCCGACCGCGAATGATCGCTTCATTCATCATATGCCATTCCGCCACCAAGCTGCTAAGCGGGGTATGCCATGCCCCAACGCGTAAATACTGCATCCCCCAGAGGGCACAGATCGCCAGCACGCCAAAGGCAAGATAGCGCGAAGGGCGTCCCGCCGCGGCCAAACCGGCCGCGAGCGCACTCAGGCCATAGAGGAGAATCCACGGCGCGGGATTAGGGTCATTGAATTGCAGCGCGACCGAAAAAGCAAAGAGCCCAGCCATAATCCCGTGAGCAAGCCGCAGCATAAATGACGTCATTTTATAAATGAGAAATTTTGGAACGGGGCAGCGGTTTATTCTTTCACGTTAACTAATTCCAGTGCGGCCACGCCGCCGGGGTTCCACGCGGTGAAGAGTATGTAAACTTTAGCGTCAGCCCCCTGCCCCACGATATACCAGCAGGCATCGTGGATATGCTGAGCATAATCAAAGCCCAGATCTTCTTTAGGGCGAATGGTGCTGACCACCGCTTTGGTTTTAAGATTAATGATGTAGAGTGGACCGGGCTTTTTGTCAGGACCATCCAGGCAAGGCACGAGCAAGTAGTCGCCCCAGAGATCGGTATCGCAGGCGGTACTGCCCTTCGGCAATTGATGCACCGCGAGCGTGTGCTTGGTGGCGGGCGACCATTCAACCACTCGCGCTTCCGGCCGAGCTGACAAGTAAAGCTCTCCCCGCGCGGCATCAAAGGTGATACCGTGTGGCGTCTTACTCAGGCTATCGCCGCCATAAAAATTCCCCCGATAAGCTAACGGATGCAGGTCTGCATCCATGAACCAATGCCGACCATAACCATCGGTGATCCAGACGGTATTCTTTTCGCCAAAAGCCGCATCGGTCGGCGCCCAGCCCTTGCCGTCAGCGTAGGGTCCACCCGTGGGAATCTTTAATTTCTCCACCTGCTGGAAGCTCGTGTCGGAAAGTAAAATCTCTCCCTCCACATTGTCTGCCGCGATCACCAGCGGCAGCTGACCCGCCCGCGGCATTAGGTCGGCCCCATGCAAATTGCCGGAGCTGATCGCCGGGTCGCTCTTAACAATCCAGGATTTTGTCAGGCGATCGCTGAAGGCGACCCAACCGACTTTGGCTAGGCCCCAATAAGCAATATCGTGCTCTGCATCGACGATGATCGTCCCGTGCGCGCCTTTAACGAAGGCTTGCGCCTCAGCCGGCACCGGCATGGTGCCGCGCGCCGGGGCAAACTTCCAGAAACCTTGTCCACTGGTCAGCAGTTTGGGCGTCCGCTCAATCGCGCTCGGCGCTGATACCGGCCCCTGCGTTTCGACTTCGAAGTGCACGGGCACCGGCGTAGTCGCATCGTCATGGGGCGTGCCGGTTTCATGTGCCGACAAACCAGTGACCGTAGCGGTAAAAATAGCCGCGAGCAAACAGCGTGGGGTAATCATAATGGGTAAGACTTTATAGAGCTGAGCAAGTGGATGAGCCAAAAGACTGCGGCGGCCAGCAGAATATTAAAGCTGAGCAAAAGACTAAGGCGAAGCGTTAGCTCAAAATCCCCTTAACGACACTGCCGTGCACGTCAGTGAGGCGATAGTTGCGCCCCTCGAATTTGAAGGTCAGGCGCTCGTGATCAAAGCCGAGTTGATTGAGCAGCGTCGCTTGCAAATCGTGCACGTGAACTTTGTCGCGCGTAATATTGAAACCGAGCTCGTCCGTTTCGCCATAAGACAAGCCCCCTTTGATACCCCCGCCGGCGAGAATCATGGTGTAGCAATCGGGATAATGATCGCGGCCTAAAATTTCGCCAGTCGAGGTTCGGCCTTCGCGAAACGGCGTCCGCCCGAATTCACCCCCGAGTACAATCAGCGTGTCTTCCAAGAGGCCGCGTTGGCGCAGGTCATTAATAAGCGCAGCGACCGGCCGATCCATTGTGTTACATTTTTTAGTCAGCCCACCCCGAATATCTTCTAATTCTGAGGTGCCATGGAAATCCCAACCCCAGTCGAAGAGTTGCACAAACCGCACCCCTTGTTCGACCAAGCGCCGCGCGAGCAAACAATTATTGGCAAAACTTGATTCACCGGGCTGCGCCCCGTAAGCCGCAATCGTGGCGGGGGTTTCCCGCGAGATGTCCATCACCTCAGGAACCGACATCTGCATGCGGTACGCCAATTCGTATTGGGCGATGCGGGTACGCGTCTCCGGATGGCCCAAGGCGCTCGCTTGGAGTTCATTCAACTCTTGCAAGGCATCAAGACTGTCGCGGCGCAGATCACGAGTGAACCCAGCGGGGTCGGCCGCATAGAGGACGGGGTCGCCCTTGGAGCGGCATTGCACGCCTTGGAACACCGAGGGCAGAAAGCCGCTGCCATAAGAATTTTTTCCCCCGTTCGGTTGAACGCCGCTTGAAATGAGCGCCACAAATCCGGGGAGATTTTGATTTTCCGTGCCGAGTCCATACGTGACCCAAGAACCCAGCGAGGGCCGCCCCGCTCGCGGCGAGCCCGTCAAAAGCAATAGCTCGGCCGGCGCATGATTAAATTGATCAGTGTTCATCGAATGGATGATACAGAGATCGTCTGCCACCGTGTGCAGATGCGGAATCGCATCAGACATCCAATGGCCGCTGCGGCCATATTGAGCGAACGTGCGCGGGCTGCCCATCAACTTGGGCTTGCCGGCGGTGAAAGCGAATTTCTTCCCTTTAATAAAATCATCAGGGCAATCCTGCCCATCACGCTTCACCAGCTCGGGTTTATAATCGAAGAGATCAAGATTAGGCGGCGAACCGGTGAGATGCAGATAGATGATCCGTTTTGCCTTTGGAGCGAAATGGGGGAGCCGAGCAGCGAGTGGATTGGTC
>SXZN01000104.1 GCA_005787865.1 Opitutaceae bacterium
ACATATTCGCCTGGTTCCGTGGGGGCCTTGAACTTAACTTCGTCGCTCTGCTTGGGCCCAAGCAATTTGGTGTGGGCAATCACTTGGCTGGCCAAGGCAGCTGGAACGTAGTCGGTGACTGCCGCCATGACAGCCGCGTCGTTGAAGGCTTTAATGTCTGCCTCTTTTTTAAGCAGAACCCAATTATGGCCCATGGCCACCTTGGGCATATTACCCATGTTAGTTAAGCTGACTGTTACATCCTGACCCGCCGTGACCTCGAGACGGGCGAGGTTAAATTTCATCGAATCGTTAGCCGTCAGCTCAAACGATGCGCCCGCCGGTAGGGGTGCGCTTGCCACGAGGGCCGCTGATTCATTTTTTTGACCGCAGCCCACCAGCATCAAGCTGGCCGCCAAGAGAGGAAGAAGGAGATGAGTTTTCATGAGAATTTAATCATTACACACCGCCCGCGGGAGCGCAATGACGCAGGTCAAGGTTGCTAAATATCTAATACCTTCCCCTGCGCAGATAATATCTCCAGCGGCAGCAGATAGCGCGTATCTTGCGGTGGTTTTATAGTTGAAATGACTGATTATTTGCAGACGGTATCACGACCTTAATGCCTCAGTGCCTCCCGCTGAAAAATTACCGTCATACATGACCCGCATCCGCTTCGATCATCGCCCTTTTTCGCGCGCAACTCGCGCCTTAGTCGCTGGGCTTGGCCTAGTGCTTTTATCCAGCTGCAAGCTGGCAGATGTTTTCGACCTGAGTGGCAATCAGTCCACCATGCTCACCGCCGGCCCCGTGGCCAAAGCGCAATGGGATTTGTTCATGGTCACGGTTTACGTCTGCACCTTCATCTTTATCGTGGTCGGCGCGATTTTGGCCTACGCCCAGGTCAAGTTTCGCGCTCGCTCGGAATCCGATGAGCATGCGGAGCCACCGCCTGAGGCGCACGGCAATCCTTTTGTAGAAATCGGCTTAATCGCCGCTTCCGTCGCTTTGTTAGTCATCATCGCCATCCCCACCTTGCGGGATATCTGGTACACGCACGATGTGCCGGAAGACGAGAAGGGTAACGCCATGGAAGTCGTCGCCACGGGCAATCAATGGTGGTTCAAATTTGAGTATCCCTCAGAGCTCGTGAAGCTACCCAACGGCGGGGAAGCTCCCTTAGTAACAGGCAACGAACTGGTGGTCCCCGCTGGCATCCCCGTTCGGGTCCAGCTACGCACCATTGATGTAATTCATAGTTTTTGGATCCCCAAGCTTGCCGGTAAGGTCGACATGATGCCGAACCGAGCAAATTTTCTTTGGTTTAAAGCTGATCAGCCAGGCTACTTTTACGGTCAATGCGCTGAATTTTGTGGTGAATCGCATGCCATCATGCGTTTCCGCGTCATCGCCCTGTCGCCTCGCGACTATGCCCAATGGCTGGAGAATCAAAAAGCCCCAGCGCGCACGGTTACACCAGCGTTGTTAGCCGACGCCGTAGATCGCAGCGCCCGAGTGCAATTTGCAGCCATGAAACGTAATCCCGGCGAAGCGCTTTCGGCCTCCCCAGCCTTCGATGCCGATCCCCTCAATGCCTGGCGGGAAATGCAGCATCCTGAAGTCGGTGAAAATGCCCAATTGATAGCGACCGGCCGCCAGTTGTTTGCCGCCAAAACTTGCGTCAGCTGTCACAGCATCCGGGGTCATGAAGGCATCGGCATCAGTGGCCCCGACCTGACGCGCGTTGGCGCCCGCTCCACGATCGCCGCTGGCGTGTTGGAAAACACCCACGAGCGGATGCACGCTTGGATTAAAGACCCCAATCACTTTAAGCCCGGCAACAAGATGTGGTTTGGTGGCTACAACGTTAAAGACGGCGATAACTGGAAGCCAAACTTCACCATGAATGATCAAGAAATCGACGCCCTCGTCGCTTATTTGCACAGCCTAAAATAATTGCGCCGGATATTAGACCCCACCAGCCAAACGCCCAGCGCAATCCCTTCCCTTTTTCTCAACTTTTCGCTCCCCCTTCACCCTCATATTTATGGCAGAAGTAATCGCCCAATCCGGTTTCACCGGCAAGCAAACAGCCCGACGGGCTACCACCTTTGCTCTTTTCCCGCGCCCGACCGCAAAAACGGGCCTGGTCAGCTGGCTGACGACCGTCGACCACAAAAAGATCGGCATGCTCTATGGCGGCTTCGCAATTTTATTTTTCCTCATCGGCGGAATCGAAGCCCTGATGATCCGCACCCAGCTCATGGTGCCGAATAATCGCTTCATCAGCGCCCAACTCTACAGTGAGTTGTTCACGATGCACGGCACCACGATGATCTTCCTCGCGGTCATGCCCCTCAATGCGGCGTTTTTCAATTTACTCATCCCCATCCAAGTGGGCGCCCGCGACGTCGCGTTCCCCCGCCTCAACTCTTTTTCCCTGTGGGTCTGGGTTGTCGGGGCCATTTTGCTCAATGTCGGCTGGATTTCTCACTTCGTGCCGAGCTGGAATTTTGGCGGCGCTCCTGATGTTGGCTGGTTCGGCTACGCACCGCTGACCTCGAAGAGCTTCACCCCTGATCTCTCGACCGATTTTTGGGTGCTCGGTATTCAGGTCCTAGGCATATCCTCCATCGTGGCCTCACTGAATTTTATCGTCACGATCATCAACTTACGGGCGCCCGGCCTCACGATGATGCGCTTGCCCGTATTCACCTGGATGGCCTTGGTTACGAGCTTCCTCCTCGTGCTCGCCCTGCCAGCGATCGCCATCGCGCTCGTCATGGTGATGTTTGATCGGAACTTCGGGACCAATTTCTTTGAAGTCTCCGGCGGCGGTCAACCCATCCTGTGGCAGCATCTCTTCTGGGTCTTCGGTCACCCTGAGGTCTATATTCTGATTCTGCCCCCGATGGGCTATGTTTCAGAAATTCTCCCCACCTTTGCGCGTAAACCACTCTTTGGTTATCCCATCGTGGTATTTTCGGGCATTGCCATCGGCTTCATCGGTTTCGGCGTATGGAGTCACCATATGTTCACGACCGGGCTCGGGACGGTGGCCACGGCCGCCTTCGCGCTGGCGACGATGGCGATCGCGGTGCCGACCGGCGTAAAAGTATTCAACTGGATTGGGACCCTTTGGGGCGGCCGAATCGTCACCCGCGTGCCTATGATGTTTGCTCTCGGCTTTATCTGGATGTTCATGATGGGCGGGCTCTCGGGCATCATGCATTCCGCGGCTCCGGCTGATGCCCAGCAGCAAGACAGTTACTTTGTTATCGCTCACTTCCACTACGTCCTCATTGGCGGGGCGACCTTCGCCCTGCTGGCGGCCATTCATTTTTGGTTTCCAAAATTCTTCGGCCGCATGGTGCCGGAGTTCTGGGGTAAACTTTCGTTCTGGATTATCTTTGTCGGCTTCAATGCGACCTTCTTCCCGATGCATTTCTTGGGCTTGAACGGCATGCCGCGCCGGACCTGGACCTATGATTCTAATATGGGCTGGAACGAGGGCAACCTCTTCGCCACGTATGGAGCCTATCTGCTGGGCCTTGGTATGTTTACCTATTTCGCCGTGTTAGTTTGGTCCTTTTTCAAGGGCGAGAAATGCGGCAACGATCCTTGGGATGCCCGCACCTTAGAATGGTCCATTCCCTCGCCGCCCCCTGAGCATAATTTCGCCGCCATCCCTACCGTCCACGCGCGCGATGCTTGGTGGTATGAGAAAACGCATAAAGAAGAGATCGCTCAAGAAAAGGCCGCGCATATCAAGGCCGAGGAATCGCACGGGGGCATTCATATGCCGGACCAATCGTGGTACCCCTTATTCGCAGCCATCGGCCTGCTGGTGGGCGCGTATAATTTGGCCCAACTCCATTACCCTGTGACGATGTTCGGCCAGCAAGTGCTCGCCTCGCACCTACCCCTCGCCATCACCGGCCTCGGCCTCATGGTCGCCGCCTGCTATCTGTGGGCCCTCGAAGGCCCCGGCGGCTACCATCTTCATATCGACGCAGAAGGCAAAGTTACCGAGTCCCGCGGCGATCACCACTAAGCTTTACCGAACTATCTCATGAGCAGTCCTGCGGCTAACGGTCACCTCGACCACCATCACGATCACACGACCTCCACCGGTATTCCGAACAAGAAGCTCCTTTGGTGGGCCTTCCTCGCTTCGGACTGCATGTTTTTCGGCGCGCTGATCTCGGCACATCTCGTCTACCGCCTCAACCCGCCCCCAGGGAATGCGGTCCCGACCCAGATTTTCGACATCGAGCTAACGTCTTTCTCGACGTTCATCTTGCTGATGTCGTCGCTCCTCATGGCTCTCGCGGTGAACGCCATCCAGAAGGGTAATGTGAAGAGCACCCGCACGATGCTCCTCGGCACGATCTTCTTCGGCTGTATCTTCCTCGGCGGCCAAGTGTTTGAGTTCGCCCACTTCGTGCAGGACAAGAAAATGACCCTGTCGAACAGCATTTTCGGCTCCACTTTCTACACCCTCACCGGCACCCACGGCACCCACGTTGCCATCGGCGTACTCCTACTGGGCATGATGTACGTGCGGACCTTTAAGCCAACTCACGGCGGCGGCTTGGGCCGAAACTTTTTTCACCTGCTAGCCTTCGCCGTCGCGGCAGGCGTGGCGTTTCTTTTCTTCGTCCCCGGTCTGCTGGAAGTCATCGAGGGCGAGAGCCTCCGCGCCATGCTCAGCCATGATGCCAAGCCCCTCCTCCTCGGGGCCCTCGCGTGCGCGGCCCTGGTTTGGTTTGCCCGTACGAGCGACCCAGCGGTGGAGTTCGGGGAAAAGAACGCCATCGATGTTGAAGCCATCGGCCTCTACTGGCATTTCGTCGATATCGTCTGGATCATCATTTTTACCGCCGTCTATCTCCTCGAGTACCTTTGAGCCTAAGCTCAGCTCTTAACTCTTCGCTCTACCGCCCATGTCCGCACCCACCGCTTCCACCGCCCCCGCCCTTGCCGCCGACCACCACGAGCCGAGCAAATTCCATTTCTATATCCAGATCGCGATGATTCTGGCGGTTATTACCGGCATCGAGGTCGTGCTGATCTACCTTCCGATCGCAAAGTGGCTGGTGGTCACGACGCTCATTGTGCTCTCCACGGTGAAGTTCATGTTCGTTATCTTTTACTTCATGCATCTGCGGTGGGATAAAGTATTCTGCACGATCCTGTTTTTCATCGGACTGGTGCTCGCTGGTTTCACCATGTTCGCCCTCATGGAGCTGTTTGCCTCTGATGCCGGCAAACCGCTGACAGCCGCCGCCTTCACCTTCGCCCGCACCACGCTCGGTTAAACCAGATGCAAAGTGGAATCTAAGCCGCGCGACCCTGCGGGGCTTTTTTATTTTTACTCGGGCCGCCAGATTACGCGCAAAATACTGCGGCCGTTTTTCGCACTTTTGGTGGCCATTCCGCTACGAGTTAATATAGGTTAACCGCTATGATCGACTGGACCCATTGGCACAATGAGCCGTTCCTCATTGGCGGGCTTATTTTCCTCGGCTGGCTTTATACGATTCTCGCTGGGCCATGGCGTGAGCGCCTCGCGCCAGGCATGCCTTATCCCCGCGGCCCCGCGCTCAAGTTTTACGCCGCATTATTATGTTTCTATCTCGGGGTTGGCTCCCCGCTCGATCAAATCGCTGAACGCTTTTTATTCAGCGCGCACATGCTGCAGCACCAGATTCTGATCTACCCGGCCGCCATCCTATTTTTAAGCGGATTGCCTGACTGGATGGTCCGTCCCCTCACCAGTCAAGCGAGGCTCCAAGGGCCGCTCAGAATTTTAACCCACCCCCTAGTCTCCGGCGGCATCTACACGGCCGTGTATTCTGGCTGGCACCTGCCCTTACTTTACGACTGGGCCCTGCAAAACCGCGCGGTCCATATTGCCGAGCATTTTATGATGTTCAGCGCTGCGCTCTTTTATTGGTGGCCGCTGCTCAGTCCTTCAAAAGAATTTCCGCCCGCCAGCTACGCTTGGCAGATGCTTTACCTCGTGGCTGTCGTCATCGCCATGACGCCCGTATTTGCGTATATCATGTTTTCTTCCGACGTGCTCTAC
>SXZN01000013.1 GCA_005787865.1 Opitutaceae bacterium
CCAAGGCTAAACCTACTTTTGCGGAGCACGGCGGAGAAATTTATTGGCTGAACGTTAATGCCAAGGGGCAAGTTTGGCTGAATGCTAAGCAGACGGCCGCCAAAAAATCTCGCGCCAAAAAATCTGATTAGTCGATGCGCGCGGTGCCGCCAAGCTTGCCTCGGCGCCGCGAATGCTTAGGTTCGTGGTTCAGTTATTTTAATTATGAGCCACGAAAAACGATTTGCTGCCTTAAATTTAGCGCTACCCCCACCACCGCCTCTGGGTGGGATTTACCGCCCGGTCGTCATCGTGGGCTCGCTGGCTTATGTTTCTGGTCACGGCCCGTTGCAGCTTGATGGCACGATGCTGACCGGCCGCGTCGGAGCTGATTTGACGCTCGCCCAGGGGAAATTTGCCGCCCGCCAAGTGGGTCTGACCATGCTCGCTACTTTGCGGCAGGAGCTGGGCTCGTTGGACCGGATTAAGCGGCTCGTGAAAACATTGGGCCTCGTTAACGCCGCCGCTGATTTCACCCAGCATCCGCAAGTGATTAACGGCTACAGTGAATTGATGGTCGAGATGTTCGGGCCCGAGCAAGGCATCGGCGCGCGCAGTGCGGTCGGCATGGGCTCGCTGCCGGGTAATATTGCCGTCGAGATTGAGGCGATGTTTGAGCTGGCGTAAAACCGCCTCGGTCATTGATTTTTTAAAAACTGCGCTCCGCCCTCTCGTGAAAAACTGGTATGAGCTTACTAATCACGAGGCCGTGGCCTCGCCGGCGTTGTTGGTTTATCCCGATCGCGTCTGCGAGAATATCCGCCGGATGATTGCGTTGGCCGGTGGGGTCGAGCGTTTGCGGCCGCACATGAAAACGCACAAGCTCGCCCCGATTATTGCGCTGCAGCGCGCGGCCGGGATCACGAAATTTAAATGCGCAACTATTGCGGAAGCCGAAGTTACCGCCGGCGCTGGCGCCGCCGAAGTGTTGCTCTCGTATCCGCTCGTCGGGCCCAACCTGGGACGTTGGCTACAGTTAATTCAAAAATTTCCCGCGACCCAATTTGCTGCCGTGGTGGATGATGCTGCGACCACGCGCGCGCTGGCCGCCGCGGCGAGCGCGGCGCAGCAGGTGCTCGCGGTATTAATTGATCTCAACTGTGGCATGGGGCGCACCGGTATTAAACCCGGGCCGGAGGCGTTGGCGTTGGCCCAACTCATCGCGAGCTTGCCGGCTTTGCGATTCGTGGGCTTGCACGCCTACGACGGTCATATTCACGATCGCGATTTAGCGGTGCGCACGCAGCGGGTGGCGGCGGCTTACGCCCCCGTAAACGAATTTCGCCAAACGCTCATTGCACATGGTTTCACCGTGCCGCGGATCATCGCTAGCGGCACCCCGACTTTTCCGATTCATGCGCGCCGCGGCGAAGTGGAATGCAGTCCGGGTACCTGTATTTTTTGGGATGCGGGCTACGCGCAACTCTGTCCGGATTTAGATTTTCTCCAGGCGGCCTTAGTGCTGACGCGCGTGATCAGCAAGCCGCAGGCGAATTATTTGACGTTGGATTTAGGCCATAAAGCGATTGCGGCGGAGAATCCTCATCCCCGCGTAATTTTCCTCAATCTCCCCGACGCCACGGCCGTGTTGCACAGCGAAGAGCATTTGGTGGTCGCCACCGCGCACGCGGCGGATTTTGCCGTGGGCGATTGTTTGTATGGAATTCCTTGGCATATTTGTCCGACCGTCGCGCTCTATGCCCAGGCTGTGACCGTGACCGCGGGCGTGGCGGGGGAGTGCTGGCCGATAACCGGTCGCGCTCGACAAATCACCATCTGAACGCCCGCGGCGGCGCATCTATTTTTATTTTAAGCCCCTATTTATCCCATGCTTATTTTTGACGCCCACCTTGATCTGAGTATGAACGCGTTGGAGTGGAATCGCGATCTGACGCGCCCCATCGCTGAAATTCGCGCGCGGGAAAAAGATCAGCAAGATAAGGCGGACCGTGGTCACGGGACGGTTTGTCTGCCCGAGATGCGCCGCGGTCAGGTGGGGATTTGTGTGGCGACGCAGATCGCGCGTTACGTCAAACCGACCCATCCTTTGTCCGGTTGGCACTCTCCGGCGCAGGCTTGGGCGCAAACGCAGGGCCAGTTGGCTTGGTATCGGGCGATGGAAGAGCGCGGCGAAATGTTTCCCATCACCAACCAGGCCGGCTTGGCGAAGATGATTAAATTGTGGCAACCCTCGGTCGATTCACCCGCGGAGTCCGCCACCGCCGCGCCGCGGCCGATTGGTTATGTCCTGAGTTTAGAAGGCGCTGATTCCATGGTGACGTTGCAACATTTGGAACGTTCCTTTGCGCAAGGGTTGCGCGCCATTGGTCCGGCGCATTACGGCCCCGGCACTTATGCCCCCGGCACAGAAGCCACGGGCCCCCTGAGCCCGGCTGGGCGCGAGCTGATTAAAGAAATGAATCATTTAGGCCTGATCCTCGACTGCACGCATTTGAGCGATGAAGCCTTTTGGGAAGCGACCAAACTTTTTCACGGTCCGCTCTGGGCTAGTCATCAAAATTGCCGAGCCTTGGTGCCGGGGGTACGACAATTCGATGATGCGCAGATTAAGACCGTGATCGAGCGGGGTGGGGTGTTGGGGACGGCCCTGGATGCGTGGATGCTTGTGCCGGGTTGGGTTAAAAATAAAACCCGCCCCAGTGATGTGGGCGTAAAACTGGCGCACATGGTGGAGCAGATTGATCACGTGTGCCAACTCGCGGGCAATGCGCGGCACGCTGGCATCGGCACCGATTTGGATGGCGGTTTTGGTCATGAGCAATCGCCGGAGGATCTCGACACGATTGCCGACTTACAAAAAGTGCCGCTCTTGCTGGCGCAACGAGGTTATCAGCCCAGTGAGATTGCGGGAATTATGCACGGCAACTTCCTGCGTTTTCTGCAGCATAATTTACCCGCGTAAACTGCCCGCGAGGGCGTCGATTCTCCTGATTAGTACAGCGGCGGCGGCGCAGCCGGGGGAAAGCTAGGCACGGGGGCTTGATGGAAATGCGTGAGAGCGGCGAGTTGCTCCGCGATGAGACGATCGGGGCGGCAGGGCGGCATTTTTCCCGCAAAGCCAGGTTGCTCCTGCGTCTGGCGCCACTGGGCAAATACGCCTGGCATGACGAGCCATACCGTGGGCAAGAACAGGCGGCCGGCCGTGCGTTGGGCGGCGTATGCCCGATTGCGCCGCGCCAGCTCGGCATCGAGCTCGGGGGCCAGCCCATTGGCAGTAGGGGTTTTTATCGTGTGGGTGCCCAGTTCAAGCCACCACTCATGGCTGCTGATAATCTGACCGGCCGCGATGCGGTGGCGATGGGGCTGAGCATTGGGTGGGCGAATTTTATGATCGGTCGTGCGCAACCACATCCGCAGCGGCGTGGCCGGATTGTGGCGAAGTTGCGCCACCAGTGACAGCATGGGGCTTAAATTTAATGCGGGCATGAGGGACGCCGTTATTGTTCAAGCTCGCGGGCCCTCGTCACAAAGAGAATTTCTCTTTGTCATCGAAGCTTAACCTTGGCGTTGCCTATTTGTCGTATTGGATTGCGCCGAGGGCTTCCCCGGTAAAAAAAGCACCCTATGCCGCTGCCGCCGATCATTTTTGAAGACGATGCTTTAATCGCTTTCGACAAGCCCAGCGCCATGTTCATCGCGCCCGATCGGCGGGCCCCCGAGGGAGAAAATCTCCTTGAGCTAGTGCGGGCCCATCGGGGTGCGGAGGTGGCGACGGTGCATCGACTCGATGCTGATACAAGTGGCCTGGTGCTTTTTGCCAAAAATAAATTAACCCTCGATTTCCTGAGCGGACAATTTCAGTCCAAGATCGTGGGGAAAATTTATCAGGTGATTACGGTGGGCGTGCCCCTCAACGATAAATTCACCGTTGATCTTGTCATGAAGGAGGATGAAGGCCGGCCCGGGCGCATGTGTGTCGTCAAGAAACACGGCCAAATCAGTTTGACGGAATTTACCGTGCTCGAAAAATTTCCGGCCCCCGCTGGACGGGTGAGTTTTGCCTACCTTGAGTGTCGGCCCCAGACCAGCCGCCCGCACCAAATGCGCCTGCATTTAGCGGAGCAGGGCACGCCCATTTTGAATGATCGGCTCTATGGAACAGAGGCCGGGCTGCTGCTTTCCGCGTTAAAGCGCGGTTACAAAGGCCGGGCTGATGAGAAAGCTTTGATCACGCCCCTTGCCCTGCACGCGAGTGAGTTGACTTTTACGCACCCACTCAGTCGGACAAAATTTACTTTAGCGGCGCCGCTACCGAACGATTTTGCGGTGGCCTTGAAGTATCTACGGAAATTCGCCGCGGGCCCTCGGCGGGCGGTCCCTTAGCTTTACTGCCGCTAACGAGCGCCGTTATGTGGACCGCTGACCCAGGCTCATGAGCAATCTCCCCCCGGTTACCCCCATGGTTGAGGCTGAAGGCATCGGCCGGACGGTTTCGTGCTCCTCTTAGGAGCCGCTTTCCCTGCTTTTCGGGGTGGGCCGATGCGGGCCCAGTCGTTGCCGGTGGCGGTGGGCGCGGCCGCGCCGTGATTTTGGTTGCTCGTCTCTGGGGCTAGGGGGCGGGGTTAATTGAAAGAAAATAAAAAAATCCCACGATGAGCCGGCACGAAATGCGTTGCCGTTTGATGGTATTTGCTGGGAAATTTGACCCATAATTAAGCCATGGTTCCCGCCGCCCCTCTCAATAAAGAACAGAAGCGCCATTTGCTGCTGAC
>SXZN01000105.1 GCA_005787865.1 Opitutaceae bacterium
CGCCTGATTTATCACTTCATCGAGCCCTGGCTCAAAAATAGGCAACTGGCCAGTATTCCATGCCGCGATCCGTTTAGCGTTCATGTCCACCACCGTTACCGTGATGTCAGGGCATTTCAGGGCGATCATGGCCATCGTTGGCCCGCCGACATAACCAGCACCAATGCAGCAGATATTCATAGGGAGAGGCAGCAGATTTGTGCCGGACCCCAGTGATACGGCAACCCTCAAATCGATCAAGCCAGGAGCGGCTAACCGACTGAGGCCGCCGCGGGCTCTACCCCCAAGCCCGCAGGATAAAAAAAGCCGAGCCCCACGGCTCGGCTTGAAATTAATAACGGCGAATATTTTTAAGCCGGAATGGGCGCAACCGTACCGCCGGTACTAGTAGACTCCGGCGCGACTGGTGTTTCCACCGACTGGGCTGGCTCCACGGCTAGCTTGGGCGGCTTAGCACTGACGATCGGCGTGCGAATCTCTCCGTGCTGAATAATTTCCAACACATGTTTGCCTTCGATCGTCTCGTGTTCGAGCAAGGCCGCCCCGATTTTGTCCAAGGAGCCACGATTATCCGCGATAATCTGCTGCGCGCGGGTGTACTGCGCATGTAAAATCCCAGAAATAGCTAAATCTATTTTCCGCGCGGTATCCTCACTCACGTGCTGGGAACGCGTGATGTCGCGCCCCAAGAATACGGTGTCCTGATTTTCACCCATCGCCACGGGACCAAGTTCGCTCATGCCATAATCACAGACCATCGCCCGCGCAATGCGGGTGGCCTGCTTGAGATCGCCGTAGACGCCATTACTAAAATCACCAGTCACCATTTCCTCCGCAATGCATCCGCCCATCGCCATCGCGATTTGGTTGAGCAATTTCTTTTTGGGCTGCGTCAAAATATCCTTCGTCGGCAAATAGGTCGTGCTGCCCAAACTCTGCCCGCGCGGAATAATCGTTACCTTGTGCACCGGCATCGTGCCGTCATCGAGGACCGCCTGGACAATCGCGTGACCTGCTTCATGCCAAGCCACAAGACGCTTCTCGGCGTCGTCCATCACGCGACGACGTTCGCGGCCCCACAACACTTTATCGCGGGCCTCATCGATATCAGTCATCTCCACTTTCTTTTTACCACGCCGCGCGGCGAGTAAGGCGGCTTCGTTTAATAAATTAGCTAACTCTGCACCCGATAAACCGGGGGTGCCGCGCGCGATAATCCCGAGCTCCACATTCTCCGAGAGAGAAATCTTTCGCGCATGCACGCGCAAAATTTGCTCCCGTCCAATAATATCGGGCAGATCAATGTAAACTTGCCGATCAAAGCGACCGGGGCGCAACAAGGCGCTATCGAGCACGTCCGGACGATTTGTTGCGGCGATGATGATGACCCCTTCTTGCGTTTCGAAACCATCCATCTCCACGAGCAGTGAGTTAAGGGTCTGCTCACGTTCATCGTTACCACCGCCCAAACCGGCGCCGCGTTGGCGGCCCACGGCATCTTTTTCATCGATAAAAATCAAACAAGGGGCGTTCTTGCGACCCTGCTCGAACATGTCGCGCACGCGACTCGCGCCAACGCCGACAAACATCTCCACGAAATCTGAACCACTGATGGAGAAGAAGGGCACATCCGCCTCGCCGGCAATCGCCTTGGCGAGGAGCGTCTTGCCGGTACCAGGAGGCCCAACCATGAGAATGCCTTTTGGGATACGGCCACCGATTTTTTGGAATCTCTTAGGCTCTTTCAGGAAATCGACCACTTCGCTCACCTCTTCCTTGGCCTCATCGCAGCCGGCGACATCGCTAAAATTAATGCGATCTTTCTCCCGGGTAAGCATTTTTGCGCGGCTCTTGCCGAAACTGAGGGCGCCCTTCCCGGCTTGGCGCAGTTGCCGCACGAATAGGAAATAAAGTAAGCCAATCACGATCACAAACGGCAGAACTTGGGCGAGCAGGTTCATCATCGCCGTCGTGGCGGGCTTTTCGATAAAGGCCTGGGACTTCTGCAGTCGCTCTAAATTAGGATCAGTCAGCCAACCGGTCGCAATAAAAGCCTTAGTCGAACCAAGTTCATTACGAAGGGTGGCCTCCTTGAGATTACCGGTCACTTCAAACCAATTGCGGCCCCCGGTGGCATCACTACGGATGGCGCCCACGGCGATCTTCCCCTGCTCGGCTAATTCCACAATCTGCTGGATCTTTAGTGTGGCGGGCTGAGGGGCGCGGGCTGGATTAAACCATAACATCGCGACCAAAATACTGATACCAATCACCCAGAAAACGATCATCTTGATCGGAAAACCTTCTGGGGGGCTGCTTTTGAGGGGACGGCGCTTCTTATTGTTTTCTTGGTCGGACATGGAAGAGTGAGATAGTGGAACACCGTGTAGGTTCCCTCCGAATAAGTCAAACGCACCGGAATTGAATTTCTAATTCATTTTCCATCACCGCCGGAGCTCGGCTCGACCGCACCTTAGCCGTACTGGGCGAATAATTTACCCTGCCGGATGACCGCAAAGCTTTTTGTGCCCAAGCTGAAACGCGTCGGCTGCCCCCGCTCGACGGCGGCCAGTAAACCCTCAAATCCTTGACGCGAAAGATCCGCGGGGCGCTTTTGCGCCAGCAACCAACGATGCAAAGCTCGCCGTACGATCGCCCGCGGCAGTCCAACCAGGACGCGCAACGACAATTGCCGATCGGGGCCCAGCGCCGCCAAGCTTTCCACCCAAGACTCTAAGGCCACGTCATCCTCTTCCAGCCGCTCCCGCGCCAACGCCGCTCCCGCGAGGGCATCGCGTTCAGCGGCCTGGCTCCACGCGGGGAGCACATCGTGGCGAATCCGGTTGCGAAAATAATCGCGCCCCGCATTCGAAGCATCCTCGCGCCACTTAACGCCTGCCTGGCTTAAGACCGAGAGCAGCTCAGTTTTTTTAAGCGTCAATAAAGGCCGTACGTGCTGCCGGCCATCACCCGTTGGCTGCACGGGGCGCGGGGCGGCGAGTCCACCGGTGCCACTCCCCCGCGCGAGTCGCATTAAGATACTCTCAGCAATATCATCTTGTTGATGAGCCAACCAAAGGGCACGGCTGCCCGAGCGTTGCATCGCTTGGGCAAAAAACTTCTGCCGCGCAGCGCGGGCCTTGGCTTCGCTCGCCCCCTGATGCTGACCCCGCCAGCGCCCCACCACTAGCTTGACGCCCAACGCAGCACATACGCGGCGACAATATTTTTCATCGGCCTCGGCGGCCCGCCCTCTCAGCCGGTGATTAAAATGCAAGGCGACTAACTGCGCCCGCCGCTCTGGCCAGTGGGCCCACAAGAGCAACAGCAACGCGAGCGAGTCAGCACCGCCGGAAAATGCCACGCTCCAAATCTCTGACGGCCGGCGCCGCTGGGCCCAGGCCAACACCCCGGAATGCAGCTGGACCAGCGCAATAAGTCCACCCACCAACGCCGCTTGAGCCGGCCAGCCGCGAGGGGACGTTTGCTTGCGTGTCATTGCTTCAGGAACCAGCGGCCCACGGCGCGCCCGCCGCTCAGTTAAAACTTAAATACTCCTTCCCAAAATAGGGCACCAGCACCGTGGGAATTTTTACGCGGCCATCGGCTTGCAGGTTATTCTCTAATAAAGCCGCCAGCACGCGCGGCACCGCTAGGCCCGAGCCATTTAAAGTGTGCACCAATTCGGGTTTACCCATTTCCTTGCTCCGGTAGCGGATCTGCGCCCGGCGCGCTTGGAAGGCTTCAAAATTCGAGCAACTCGAAACCTCGAGCCAGCGCTTTTGCCCCGCCGCCCAAACTTCCAAATCGTATTTCTTCGATTGAGAAAAACCCAAATCCCCCCCGCACATCAGTAAGACGCGATAAGGCAACTCGAGCTTTTGCAACAAGCGCTCAGCGTCCGCGCGGAGTAGCTCCAACTCAGCATAACTGGTCGTCGGGTGCACCCACTTGAGCAGTTCAACTTTATCAAATTGATGCACGCGATTCAGCCCGCGCGCATCTTTGCCATAACTACCCGCCTCACGGCGAAAGCAGGGCGTATAAGCGCAGCGGCAAACAGGCAGCACCGCTTCCTCTAAAATTTCGTCGCGGAAAAAATTGGTCAACGGCACTTCCGCAGTCGGCACCGCATAAAGTTTATCGGGGGTCGTTTCATACATTTGCCCTTCTTTATCTGGCAGTTGGCCCGTCGCCGTGGCACTCGCCGCATTAACAAAGATCGGCGGGCTCACTTCTGTGTAACCAGCTTTGACGTCTTCATCTAAGAAAAACTGCAGCAGCGAGCGCGACAATTTAGCGGCATCGCCAATTAAAAATGGAAAGCCGGCGCCGGTGACCTTGGCGCCACGGGCAAAGTCGATCAGTTGAGCAAAGCCGGGGATTTCCCAGTGCGGCAATGCATGCGGAGAAACCGCGGTGATCGCCCCATGGGTGGCGAAAACCTGATTCTCTTCGGGCGTGCGCCCCTCCGGCACACTGGCGTGCGGCAGATTAGGCACCGACAACATCGCCGTGTGTAATTTCTCCTCCGTGTGTTTTAGGCTCTCGTCCTTGGCTTTGATCTCAATTGAAATGACCTTCATCTCTTGGACCTTGGCCAAAAAAGCGGGCGTCCCTTTCGGCATGGCGGCCATCTCATTATTAGCGGCTTTTTGCAGAGAACGTAAGGTCTCCACTTCAGTTAACAGCGTGCGCCACGCGGTATCGAGGGCCAGCACCTCCGCTAGGTCCACGGCCAAGTGCTTCTTGGCAATGGCGGCACGGACGACATCAGGCGTTTCACGAAGGATGCGAGGATCAAGCATGGGACGTAAAGTTGAAGACGTTTCACCGCCCTTGAACAGTCTAAATTTAACCGCGGTCAGCTAGCGGCGCGCATAAGCAGTCTCGATCCGATGGAATAAGTGAAAGACTTCCTTGGCCGACAAGAGTTTGAGATCACCCACGGGCGCTTGAATCGTGTAATTTTTAGGGTGCTTCAGCGGGTAAGGTCCGGAAATTTGGGGATCAGTGGGGCCAAAAAGACCAATCGTCTTAAAGCCCATCGCCGCGGACAAGTGCAGCGGGCCGCTATCATTTGAAATAATCCAATCGGCCTTCGCCAACAGGGCCGGCAACGAGGTCAGACTCGTATTGCCCGTCAGATTAATGAAGGTACCGTCAGGGAATATTTCTTTGCACGGCAGATAATGATTTCCCGCCCACACGACCTTGCGACCAGCTTCGCGAATCAGGAGCGCGGCCAGTTGGCTATACCCGTTCCATTTTTTATTGGTCTGCCCGCTATCCGGAAACATCAGCACGGGCGGCAAGCCCTTGCGCGTTTCCATAAAAGCCAAATTAAGTCGCTCCAATTCTCGGAAGCGCAGGGGCCCCGCCAAACGTGGCTCCGCTCCCGCGACCGTGCAAAACTGGAGCAACCGATCGAGTTCGTGGCTGCCCGTCGGAGGCAAGGCAACTTTCTCCCGATAAAAAAATCCGGCGCCTTCACGAGCATCTGCTCGACCCACTTTTCGACGTCCCCGACTCCACTGCGTCATTAAGCCGGTGCGCAATAAACCCTGTAAATCGAGCACGAGGTCGAATTTTTTCTGCCGAACCTCACGCATCAAATGCCAAAAACCTCGCAGGCCACCCTCGCGGCGAAAAACATAAATCTGATCAACCGCCGCACAAGAACGGACCAACGGCGAAAAAATATCCCGAACGATCCAGGAAATGCGCCACTCCGGACGCTGCGCCTTAATCGACGTCGCCACTTGCAATCCGTGCACGATGTCACGCAGCGCGGAGGGTTTGATGATGAGCATTTCGGGCATAACTAAA
>SXZN01000106.1 GCA_005787865.1 Opitutaceae bacterium
CGGTGGCGAATACGCCGCACAGCTCGCGGACGCTGGAGTCAGCCTTTCTCGAGACGGAGTGGGGACTGCCTTGGCGCATGAGTTTTAATCAGCGCAGCGTTTATTATTATTCGTTGAGCTCAGCCACGGATGGTTGGGAAACCCATGTCGAATTGAGCAAGAAATTTACGGAGACGCTGAGCACCTCGATCCGTCAGGAAATGCGTCGCAATAATCCTGACGGTACCTTGCAAGATTACAAGCGGCTCAAGCTGCTGTTCGCGCTCGATTTTTAATGGGCTGAGGCGGGCGCGGTGCAGAGTTCGGGCAATTTGCTCGAGTCGGAGCTGACCACCGTCTGGGCGTGATTAACTAGACTGGTCAGCGCCGTCGCCCGTTCGCGGGGGAGTGCGGTGGCTAGAAATTCTGCAGTGTGTATGCTCGTAGGCGCCGGAGTTTTGGCGTTGGGGGCCGGATTGGTTTCCGTCCAGCTGATCACCACCGATAAATTATTGGCGGAGCGTGCGGCGAGTCGCGCGAAGCCGCTCGCACGGATGGAGCTGGTGGCGGTAAGGAGTCGCGCGGCGGATAAGCCCCCGTCAGGGAAGAGGCGCCGCACGTAGAGACCGGCCCTATTTTTTTCTGTGCGGGCTTCGAGCCACGAGATGATGGCCGATCCATCAGCTAACATGACGAGATCCAGTCGGCCGATGGGGCGCCCAAGGTCGAGGGGCAGGGCTGGGCCAAAAGTGAGGCCGCCATCAACGGAGAGTTTGGCTTGCATCCGCGCTGCGCCCTGAGCGGCGGTGAACCACGCGACGGCGGTGTGTTCGCCCTGAGTATCAACGGCGGGTCCGTTGACTGGGCAGGCGGCGATTTTCCATTCGTCGTGATGCAATGGGCGCGGGGGAGTCCAGCCGACGCCGGTGAAAAGGGACACGCAGTGATCGCGAATTTCGTCGGCGGTGTGACCGCGATAGGTCACAATCGCGCGATCGCCGGGCAGCACGGCGAGGGAAGTTTGGCAGCAGCTACACACGTCGGGATCAACGATCCAGTCTTGTTCGGTCGAGCCGTGGGCGGAAAGCAGGCGCGCGCGCAGCCGCATGCTGGGTGCATGAGCCAAATTTGAAGCTTTGGGTAAGGGCGCGGCGGGAGTGTCAGGTTTCATCCGCGGCGCATGAGAATCATGGAGCTGGGCGCTTTCGAGCCAGACGGCGAGAGTGCGTCCGCCGCTGAGGGGAGCGAGGCTGACGAATTCCTCGCCCAGTGGAGCCGAGGCCGTCCAGGTAGTGCCGCCGTTAGTTGAGCGAGCGAACCAGCCAGTATAGCCGTGGCTATCCTCCTTAGCAGGGCTTTGAAACCACTGCGCGGTGAGGGCGCCATCGGTGCCGACAATGAGCGAAGCGAAGTCAGCCCAATTTTCCATGAGTAGCGGCGAACTAACAATGATGGTGGGCTGACTCCAGGCGGTTGCCGCGGGAGCGAGTTTAGCTAAATAGAGCGCGCGTTCACCCGCGTGGACCCCCGGCCCTGACCAGGTCAGATAAAGGGTGTTATCAGGTCCGCGGGCGAGATTGGGTTCGCCGCTGTCTAGCCCCGTCAACACGGGCAGATTCGTGGACGACAGTAATTCCGCGGCGCGGCCGTTCAGACAACAAATGGATGCAACCAAAAAAACTGTGGCGAATAAGTGGCGAAGATAAGGAATTGTCATGGCGTAAAGGAGCGCGTTCCCACTGAGGTGTGCCGAAGAATCATGGGCTGGGAAATGCCGTGAGTCGAGCCCGCGACACTCACGCATTACGCCAGCCTCGCGGCGGCGGGGCTAATTTTCTAATTTAAAAACAAACACGGCGCCTTTTTCGGTGCCGACGGCGAGCATGGTGTCGTCGGGGCGCCAGGCAAACTTCGTCGCCGTCACTGGCATTTTAACCTCGGCTATCAGCGGATTTTTTCGCGTCGGCGCCCACAGGCAAAATTCACCACCGAGCGCGGCCGTGGCGAGCAGGCCGTGTTGATTTTGAAAGGCCACGGCACAAACCCGCGTGGCGTGGGGCAGAAGGAGCGGCTCGCGGCCTTCGGGGCCCGCGCCCGTGCAGTCCCAAATACATGCATCGCGCCCGCCCCCCGTGGCGAGCCACTTGGAATCGCGGCTGAAACCTAATTCCAGTAATTTGGTTTCATAGCCGCTCATCTGAAGCTCCATGTCGGCCGTCGGCACCCAAAGATGGACCGCGTTGTCGTGACAACCCGCAACCAGCCAGCGGCCGTCGGGCGACCACGTGAGTGCAAGGATGGCATTGCCATAAGGAAGCTCCTTGAGCGTGCCAAAAGTTTCTGGGTGCCACAGCGTCACGCCGCCAAAATAAGCTGAGGCGAGCGCGGGGGAAATTTCCGGCTGGGTCGCGGGTTTAATAGCCAGCGCCGCGATCGTCTTGGGGGCAGCGGGAAAAGTATGCGCGACGGAGCCATCGGGGCGGAGGGCCACGAGTTTTTTTCCAGCCGCGGCAAACAGGCACACCTGATCTTCTGGCGGCGTTGAGGTAGTCACCAAGTTTGGGGTGAGGACGCGTGCCCCTCGCCAGACGAGATGCTCCACCCAAGCAGAGCCAACTTTAGTTGCAGCGGTTTGGCGGCCAGTCGCTCCATCCCAAAAACGTACACAGCCATCTTGGCCGCCGCTCGCGAGCAGGGCAGGCACCTCTTTCGTTGAGATCCAAGCCAAACAATTGGCGCCATTTTCATGACCGGCTAGTTTATGATGCACTGCGCCGGTGACGGCATCGTAGAGTGTGATGCTGCCGGCTGCCGAGACGACGCCGAGGACCGCCCCATCAGGAGACCAGGCGAGATCGATGACGTAGTCGTCGAGGGTCGCGGTCCAGTGTTTAGAGAAATTCATAAAATCGTTCACTGATTTTTAGGCTTAATGGTTCGCAACAGTCCAGCGCCGAGAATTTTCATCCTGCTGAGGTGAGCCTTGCGCTCAGCTAGCGAAGACCTCTATAGAATAAAAGCATCGGTAGTTTTGTTGTTTTTTCACCCCATATTTCACCCCATGATACTGTCCCTCGTTACGCGTACTGTCTTGGCTTCACTGCTATGCTCCCCGTTGCTGCCGCTCAGTCGGGCGCAAACGGTGGCACCGACTCCGGTGCCGTTAACTAAATTTGTGCCGGCTGATCGCTTTACGGTGCCGGCAGGGTTTGAGCTCACAGTCTGGGCGCAGGCGCCGCAATTGCGCAACCCGACCAATATGGACGTTGATGCGCAAGGCCGCATCTGGGTGACGGAGGCGGTTAATTATCGTGCTCATGCGGGGCGGGATAAAGCCGGTGATCGTATTGTCGTGCTCGAAGATACTGATGGCGACGGCGTCGCCGACTCCAGTCACGTTTTCGTGCAAGAGCTCGGCTTAGTGGCCCCGCTCGGCATCGCGGTGATCGATAATCAGATCATCGTTTCCTGTGCCCCCGATTTGATTGTCTACACGGATGTCGATCGGAATGCTCGGTTTGATCCCCAAGTGGACAAGCGCGAGGTGTTGCTCAGCGGTTTTAACGGCTGCAATCACGATCATGCGCTGCACTCAGTTACGTTCGGTCCGGATGGCCACTGGTACTTCAGCCAAGGCAACACGAGTGCCCATTTCACGGATCGCTCGGGAAAAGCTTTTCGCATCGGCAGCGCCTACGATCCCAATGGCGCGTTTTCGCCCAATCTTTTCAGCTGGAAACCTATTGAATTAGCCGGCGCGACCAGTGACGACGGCCACGTTTATGTGGGCGGCTATACCGTGCGGATGCGCCCTGATGCGACTAACGTGGAGATTCTCGGTTTCGGCTATCGCAACAGTTACGAGCAGACCGTGACGTCCTTCGGGGATATTTTCCAAAATGACAATGACGACACCCCGGCCTCGCGCACGACCCACGTCTTAACGTACGGCAACGCCGGTTTCTTTTCCCGCGATGGTCGACGCAATTGGGGGGCGGACCGTCGTCCGGGGCAAAGCATCATGACGGCGCAGTGGCGGCAGGAAGATCCTGGCGTGATGCCGGCGGGCGATATTTACGGCGCGGGGGCGCCGACCGGTATCGCGTTTTATGAGGGCGATGCATTTGGGCCGGCTTGGCGCGGCACGTTGCTCAGTGCGGATGCGGCGCGTAACACGATCCTTGGTTATCACCCGCAACCCGCGGGAGCCGGCTTTAGTCTCGAGCGCTTTAATTTTGTCACCAGTAATGCGACGCAGACTTTTGCGGGCATCGATAGTCTCCGCGGCAAGACGAGCGATGAACTCGCGACATTCTTTCGCCCGTCCGATGTCATGGTCGGCGCTGATGGCGCTATTTATATTGCGGATTGGTTCGATCCCCGGGTTGGCGGGCACGCAGATTTAGACGAGCAACTCGCTGGAGCTATTTATCGCGTCGCGCCAAAGGGCTTTAAATCGGTGGTGCCGAAATTTGATCTGGCGACAACCGCTGGGCAAATCACCGCGCTGCGCAGTCCCGCCGTTAATGTCCGTGCCGTAGGGTACCTGCGCCTGCGCGCGCAAGGGGCTGCGGCGGTGGCCCCAGTGGCCGCGCTTCTTGATGACACTAATCCTTATGTGCAGGCTCGCGCCATTTGGCTGCTTGCTGAAATGGGCGCAACTGGGCTGGCGCGCGTCGAGTCACTCTTAACCGCCAATGATCCGCAGACTCGTATCGTCGCCTGGCGGGCGCTACGGAATCAAGGGCAGGCCGCGCTCGTGCATGCCGCGACCTTAGCGCAGGACTCTTCATCCGCGGTACGGCGTGAGGTGGCCCTGGCCTTACGTGATACGCCGCTGGCCGAAGCGCGTGATATTCTGCTGACCCTGGCGCGGGGTTATGACGGGCAAGATCGCACCTACCTCGAAGCGTGGGGTTTGGGTTGCAGTGGAAAAGAGGCGGAAATTTACGCGGCACTGGCAGCGAGCCAGACCGAGCAAGATGCTTTGCAATGGTCACCGGCTTACGCTGGCTTGGTATGGCGGCTGACGCCGGCGGCGGCCGTGGCGCCCTTGGCGGCGCGGGCTCGCGCCACGACTCTCAGCGAGAAAGACCGTCTCGCCGCAGTGACGGCGCTCGGATTTATCCCAACGCGCGAAGCGGTCTTCAGCTTACTCGATCTCGCGCAGCAGGCCACGGGCATGGTGCAGAAGCACGCGTTTTGGTGGGTGGTTAATTATAGTAAGACGCGCTGGGCTGGTTTGGGCGTCGAAGCCGAGCTGAAAGCGCGCGGCCTTTATGATCCCGCGAAGATTGTGATTACGGAAAGTATCGTGCCCGAGCCGCCGGCGACTAAGCTGCCTTCGGTGGCCGCCATGGCCGCACTCACCGGTGATCCGCTGCGCGGTGCCGCGTTGGTGACGGCTTGTTATTTGTGTCACCGCATCGGTGACCAAGGCGTGGAATATGGTCCCACGCTGACTGCATTCGCGAAGCTTCAAACTACCGCGGTGGTCATCAATTCAATCGTGAATCCTTCCTCAGATATTTCCCATGGCTTTGCGGGCAGTGTCATCACGCTCAAGGACGGGAAAATTATTCATGGACTAGTGCTCTCGAGTGGCGACCCGCTTGTCGTGCAGAGCCTCGGTGGGGTCACCCAGTTAATTCCGGCTGATCTGGTAAAATCCAATAAGGGTCTCGGCCGTTCGCTGATGATGGGCGCTGATCAGCTTGGCCTCGATGCGCAAGGCGTGGCCGACATTGTTGCTTATCTCAAAAAGCTATAATCCTCGGTTGGATCCTCGATCTCAATGGGGAGTCTGGGTTTCCCCCCCCGCTCCCGTCTCAAGCTAAGTCACCGGTTTCTGAGCTAACTCCTGCGCGCGGTCCTCGGCGCTTATTTAACTAAGCACGCCTTGAAGCCTTCGGTTAGGGCGGCGCGATCAAGATTTTTTCCGATGAAGATGAGGGTGTTCGTGCGATTTTCGCCGTCCCGCCATTCTCGATCGAATTGAGCATCAAAGAGCATGTGGACACCTTGGCAGACGAGGCGCTTGTTGGTCCCTTTGACCACGAGCACGCCTTTCATGCGGAAAATATCGCCACCTTTGGTTTCGAGTAATTTAGAAATCCAAGTATTGAGTTTTTTCCCGTCGAGCTCACCGGCGACGCTGATGCCGACCGATGAAACATCCCCGTCATGACTGTGTTCATGGCGAAAGCCTTGGTCCCAGACATAGCGCATAACATTGCCATCGGGGCCGTGCAAATGGGTCGGCACATCGTGCCCGGTGATGA
The DNA here is from genome assembly GCA_005787865.1 of Opitutaceae bacterium. Lineage (GTDB taxonomy): Bacteria > Verrucomicrobiota > Verrucomicrobiia > Opitutales > Opitutaceae > Lacunisphaera. Next base: position 6,261 of record SXZN01000106.1, read on the forward strand.
GTAAATAGTGTCCGGCGGTCGCGATTTTAACGGGAAAACAGCCCTGCTCATCTTTAAGTTTAAGCCGATGCAGGACCTGGCCGGGCGCAATTGTTTCACCGGGCAGAATGATTTTTTCCCAATCCGAGAAAGTTAACACCGCCGCATCGCGCGTAGCGTTCAGGTCGGCGGGCGCGAGGCTTTTGAGCGGGAGCAAGACGATATCGAGCTCGTTGTGATTATGGCCGCACTCTTCACTGCAGTCGTGGTCGTGGCTGTGGTCATGATCGTGTCCCCCGTGGTGGTGGGCGTGACCAATGGCGAGTTCATAGGCGCCGGGGGTGAGTTCGTACGCGCCGGCCCATTCAAAAGGATATTCTGTTTCGAGAAATTGTGGATCGACCTCAATGGCGCGCTCGAGATTGAAGCCGCCGATATCAATGACGTGATTGAGGGGCAGGCTGGCGTTGGTTGTGCGATGAACTTTCGCGACCGCGTTGATCGATTTAATCCGCTGCTCGAGCGCGGCGACCTCCGCGGGGGTGACGAGATCAGTCTTATTGAGCAAAATAACATCAGCAAAACCGATTTGTTTAATGGCTTCAGGCGAATCGCCCAAGTGCAGGAGGATGTGCTTGGCATCGACGAGCGTGACAATGGCGTCCAAGCGAAACTGCTCCTTCATTTCTGGGTCGGAGAAGAACGTTTGGGCCACTGGGGCGGGATTAGCGAGGCCGGTGGTCTCGATGAGAATGGCATCGAGCCGATCCTTGCGCTTCATCAGCCGGCTGAGAATACGGAGGAGATCGCCGCGTACGGTGCAGCAAATGCAGCCGTTATTCATTTCGAAAATTTCCTCGTCCGATTGGATAACCAGTTGGTTGTCGACGCCCACTTCACCAAACTCATTTTCAATCACCGCAATTTTTTTGCCATGCTGCTCTGTAAGAATGCGATTGAGGAGAGTGGTTTTTCCAGCGCCGAGGAAGCCGGTGAGAACCGTAACGGGAATGCGTGAGTCAGACATCAGTAAAAAGAGTGAAAGGAGAAAGGCTTAGCAAACTCATCAACGTTCCGTTTGCAATTCTCAGTTCAGGGTGCGTTCAGCGGAAGGGCGGCTTACCAGCCGTAAGTCCGCTTGATGCGCAGTTCTTCATAAAGATTTTCGTCTAACTCTTCGAGGAAGCGCGAGGGATTAAGCATCATGCCGCCAGGACCAGCGCGACTCGCTACCTTGGGGTAGCTAATGTAAAGTTCATTTTTCGCCCGCGTGACCGCGACGTAAAAGAGGCGGCGTTCTTCTTCCACGTCGCCACTCTCGATGGCGCGCCGGCCGGGAAATTGACCATCGGCGGCGCCAATTAAGAAAACGACATCGTATTCTAAGCCTTTGGCCTGATGGACGGTGGTCAGTTTGATGGCGTCCTCATTCGCATCGACATGTTTGTCACTGGTCTCGCCGTTCAGTAAAACAATCTGAGCGAGCAGATCCTGCATTTCCTCAAAACGCGCGGCGAAGCCGACGAGCGCTTTTAATTCTTCAAGGCGATCCACGTAATCGGCGTAGGCGCCTTTGAGATAATCGCCATACCAGCCATCGATGGCGACGGTGACGGTGTCGCTTGGTTTCTCATGACTCATCGCATCCGCCACTTGGCGCAGGGAGGCGCAGAAATTAGACCAATCATCTTTGGCATCTTTCGCCACCTTGCTTTTCACGTCATCGGTGTTGAGGGCGTCGATAAAGTTTTGCTGCATCAGTCGGGCGTGGTCGAGGGCGGCCGCGTGGATCTTTTGTGCACCCTTTTCGCCGACTTTGGGTAATAGAATAGCGATGCGCTGCCACGCCTGCGCGTCACTGGGGTTATAAACAAAACGCAGCAAGGCGATGAGATCGCGGACGTGCTGGCGTTCGAAGAATTTCACCCCGGAGGTAATTTGATAGGGGATGCCCGCGCGCGAGAGTGCCAATTGCACTTCGAGGGCAAGAAAATGGGAGCGGTAAAGAATGGCGATCTCCTTGGCCGCGACGCCGTCATCAGTGATGAGTGAGTGGATGCGTTTAAGGATGAAATCGGCTTGCTCGCGATCGTCCATGGTGGCGACGACGTAGGGCTTAATGGAATGTTTGCGCGCCGCGCGAAGTTCCTTGTCGAAGTGGCGGCCCTTGGGTTGCGCATTCAGCACGCCGTTGGCGAAGGCCAGAATTTCTGGGGTAGAACGATAGTTGATCTCGATCCGATGAATGACCGTGCCGGGGTGCCGTTCGGGAAACGACATGATGTTTTCAAAATCGGCGCCGCGCCAGGAGTAGATACACTGCGCATCATCGCCGACCGCCATGACGCAGTGATGCGCGGCCAGTTTATCCACGATCTGGGCTTGGATGGTGTTGGTGTCTTGATACTCGTCGACCAGGACGTGGCGAAAGCGGGCGGCAAAATATTTTGCGACCTCCGGCGCCTCCGTCAGCAGTTTGAGCCAGAGCTCGAGCAGGTCATCATAGTCGACGACGGACTGGTCGCGCTTAGCTTTCGCGTAGGCGGTGGCAAATGCGGGGAAGCGGTCGGCGATATCGCTGTACTGGGGGAAATTTTTCGCGACGGTGTCGGCGAGGGAAAGCTGGGTGTTGCGAGCAAGGGATAGGACGCTGAACAGGGGGCCGGGGCGGGGGTTAGTTTTGTCTTTAAAGAACAGCTTGTCGGCGTGCTCGACGGTTTGTTTGAGGAGCGATTCAGATTCGTCGGCGTCGAGGATGGTAAAATTTTTGGGCAGCTGAATGGCTTCACCGTACATGCGCAGCGCGCGGTTGCCGAGGGAGTGGAAGGTGCCGCCCCAGAAGCGGGCGGGCTCGATGCCCGTGAGGTCTTGCACGCGGTGGAGCATTTCCTTGGCCGCCTTATTCGTGAAGGTGAGGAGTAAAATTTCACCTGGCTTGACGCCTTGGGAAAGCAGGTAAGCCACGCGGTAGGTGAGGGTCCGGGTCTTGCCCGAGCCAGCGCCGGCAAGAACAAGGAGCGGGCCAGGCGGCGCGGTGACGGCGGCAAATTGCTCAGCATTCAGCAGGGCCTGAAAGTCGATGGCCGGCACATCAAGCGGTCGGCTGGCAAAGTCACTGGGGAGAACGAAATCCATTTTGCGGAACACAGAAGACAGAGGACGGGTGACGGAAAGCAAAAGAAAAGGCAGCGCCGAGCGGGTCGGGGTAATCGGGCTGAATCGTATCCTGGCGGATCACCCAGTGGTCGCCGCCATTCATGTTTAAGCAAAACCCAGCGGGAAGGCCTCGGCTGATCCGGCACAAAAAAGCCCGCCGGGCTGGCGGGCTAGGGCGGTTCGCGGGTGTAAATCGCCGGCTCGTGCTTAAACCGTTGTAAGATCCTTCTCTTTGTGAGCGAGGTGGGTGTCGATGTCCTTGATGGATTTGTCGGTGAGCGTTTGGATTTCTTTCTCGAGACGCTTCTCTTCGTCTTCGGACATTTTGCCGTCCTTTTTGGCCTTCTTAACATTTTCCATGGCATCACGGCGGGCATGACGAAGATTAACGCGACCCTCTTCTGCCAGTTTGTGGGCGACTTTGACGAACTCGAGGCGGCGTTCTTTGGAGAGATCGGGCAGCGGAAGGCGAATCAAGCTGCCATCCACCACGGGATTGATCCCGAGGTTGGCCTGTTGCAGGGCCTTTTCTACGGCACGAACGAGTCCTTTGTCCCAAGGCTGAACTTGGATCATGCGGGCGTCGGGCGTGCTGATGGCGGCGCATTCCTTGAGGCGCATCATCGAACCATAGGCTTCGACCATCACGCCTTCGACCATCGCGGGGGAGGCCTTGCCCGTGTGGATGCTGCTAAATTCATGCAGCGTGAAATCGATCGCTTTTTTCATGCGGGCAGCGACGTCGGTGAGGATGGGATGGCTCATAAGGGGATAAGGTTTAAGCGCGATAGGGTTTAAGTCGTAAGCTGCAAATACTAGTCAGAGTTAAATTACTGCGCAAGGGGGAGGGACGAGGGTAAGGACTTACAGTTTATAACTTAAATCTTAAAACTAATTATGAACGAGCGTGCCGATTTTCTTGCCGAGGACGGCGTTGCGGATGGCGTGTTCGGAGGTGAGATTGAAAACGAGGATCGGCACATTGTTGTCGAGGCAGAGTGAGAAGGCCGTTGAGTCCATGACGTTGAGACGCTGGCGGAGGGCATCGACGAAGGTGATCTCGTCATATTTGACGGCGTCAGTATATTTCTTCGGATCCTTATCATAGATTCCATCGACCTTGGTCGCTTTCATGATGATATCGGCGTGCAACTCGGACGCGCGCAAGGCCGCGGTGGTGTCGGTGGTGAAGTAGGGATTGCCGGTGCCGGCGGCGAAGATGACGATGCGCTTTTTTTCCAAGTGGCGAATCGCGCGCCGCATGATGAACGGCTCGGCGATTTGGTTCATCGGGATGGCGGATTGGACGCGGGTATCGACGCCCATTTTCTCGAGGCAATCCATTAACGCGAGGCTGTTGATGACCGTAGCCAACATGCCCATATAGTCGCCGGTGGTGCGATCGACCCCTTGTTTGGCGCCTTGGAGGCCGCGAAAAATATTGCCCCCGCCGATGACGACGCAGACTTGCACGCCGAGCGCGTGGATTTCTTTAACTTGCTCGCAAATATGTTCGAGGGTGGCGGCATCGATTGCTTCGGCACCCTTGCCGCGTAAAACTTCGCCGCTCAATTTCAGCACAACACGCTTATATTTAATGTGAGGGGTAGCGGCAGACTTGGTAGGCATGAGGTGAGATGAAACCGACCGCTAAAAGCGGCGTCAATGCCCGAGATTTCAGCGCGCTACGGGGGTGCGGGTCGCGGTGCAGCCCAGGGTCGCTAAGCTTGAGGGAGGCGTTGCGGCGAATGGCATTGCCACAAGGGAGCTAGGTTCGTTGTCATGGCGCTGCTTTCAGCTTTTATTTTCACTTATGAAATTCGAACACTTTGCCCTCAATGTAGCGGATGTCCGGGCGATGGCCCGCTGGTATGTGGAGCACCTCGGTTTTCAAATCGCGCGCCGCCGTGAGGATGCGCCCTTTACGCATTTCCTCGCCGATGAAACGGGTCGAATCGTGATCGAGCTTTATACGAATCCGGCGGCCCTCATTCCCAATTATGCGAACCAAGATCCCTTGGTTTATCATTTAGCCGTCTTCACCCCGGATGCTCGGGCCGAGCAGCAGCGCTTAGAGAAAATCGGCGCCACCCTTTATTTTGAAGACAATCTGCCGGATGGCTCGCGGCTCACCATGATGCGTGATCCGTGGGGGGTGCCGCTGCAGCTGTGTCAGCGCAGCAAGCCTTTTCCCGGCTTCTGAGGCGATTAATCGCGCCGCCGTTTATGGTTGTGGGGCCCGTTGCAATTGCGGCGGGTTTAGCGCTGTGGGGTGAAAGCGCAGCGTGCTGATCCCGCCTTTGAACCAGTAGACTTTATTCTGGCGCACGCCGAGGGAAGTTTGACTCGGTCCCATCGAGCCACCAGCCACCGTGGCCATCGAGCCGGGTTTCAATCATCACGCGCCAATTGGTCGTATCTTGAATATGCACAAAGCGTTGTTCGGCCAAGCCGCCTTCCTCTGGTTTAAAAAGAATCTCGACGGTGAACTGCGGCCAACCGGCCAGCGGGTTAGTGGGCACGAGTAAGCCGTCGCTAAAGCCGTTAAAAAATAACGCTGGGTGCGGCGGTGCTGAGCTAACGTGGGGTGATCCCATTACCGTGGGGGTATGGGCTCCGATGAGATCCGTTTGCGTAACTGACCAGAAAATGGGGGCGTGGGGACTTGGTTCGGCCCAAAGGGTTGCGACTAGGGGCAGTAAGAGCGTCACGAGATTGGTTTTGGAGATCAGCGGCATGGATTATTTTAATTATATCACGTGATGGGCAACACAAGAGGCTTACGGTCATAGAGTTTTGGCCGGCGGGTTGGCGGTAAATTTCCACTCTTGACCCGCGTAGGGAGGGGGGCTTCTTTCGCCGCTCCTTTGCCTGATGGTGTAATGGTAGCACAGGCGACTTTGACTCGCCTAGTCATGGTTCGAATCCATGTCGGGCAGCCA
>SXZN01000107.1 GCA_005787865.1 Opitutaceae bacterium
AAATGAGAAGGGCGCTAAATTAGTGTGGCCGGCCGCGGAAATGGTCGAGACCCACGCAATCGGCCGAGGGTTAATAGCGTTAATCAACCACGGATAAGCTTCTCGCGGGGAAATTTTTTCAAAATCGATCAGCATAATTAAAGCGAAGGCAGCCGGAGGGTTTTTAGGGTAAACGTAAGGAGTAATTCCATGAGCACTTCAGGAGCTTAAGGCGAGGCTTCTCCCGATCGAATAAATTTTCCGGAAAATTCTTTCCGCGCCGCCGGCGGACTAGGCCAAAAGGCGTAATGCGCTTGCGGTACCCGCAGCAGTCTGCCAAGTCACCAAACACCAGAGCCGCCCCGAGATAGTTCGGCGGCTCGCCGTTTTGTTATTCATTCCGCCGATGACACTACTTAATCCTGATCGTTCAGCCCTCTTAGTCCACTATGCGGCGATGATGGAAGAAGTTCCGGTAGGAATGCTTCTCCTCAATTGGGCCATCGAGCCCCAGTGGTTTAACGCTGAAGCGGCCCGCGCCTGTGCGGTCTGGAATCATGGCGAGCGCCGCGCCGCGGCTCTCCGCGCGCGCCGGGCCTTCCGTCTCCCGACCGCGCTCATCGAAGCCTGTCAACTGCTCCGTCTGCGCTGGGATCAAGGCATCACGCTCAGCCAGCCCCACATGGTGAGTGATCACGCCCGCGGCCTCCATGCTCGGATCAAGCTTCATGTGCCCGCCGGTGGCCAGCCCCCCGCTTTTCATCTTCAACTCGACTATCGCCGGCCCCGCGGTGATCGCGAGCGAGCCCTATCGCCCGGAGCGGTCGCGCTGCTGGCGCGCCTCACGGAACGCGAACGCGAGGTGGCCATGCGGGTGCGCGAAGGCCTGCGCACCCGAGAAATTGCCACTGAGCTTCACCGCAGCCCGCTCACCATCAAAACGCAGCTCGCCGCAATTTTTGATAAACTCGACGTCCGCAGCCGCACGCGCGTCGCCGCCCTCCTCAACCGCTAACGAGGGGCGCGCCACGACGCCGACGATCGCTTGACGCAGGTCAAGGCGCGGACGACTGGTTTATCGATAATGCGAGGATGCAACCTCTGGCGGTAATGCCGCGGCCCATCAGCTCATCGTTGCCGGGAAAAAATTATTTCGGCTCCCCTATCTTTCTGCCACGGGAACATGGCGCATGGTCGCTGGCGCTTGAACCGCTCGCGCTGGGTTTACTCGTGGCGCCCTCGGCGGCGGGCGGGGCGCTGACAGCGACCGCCCTTGCCGGATTTTTCGCCCGCCGACCATTAAGAGCTTTGCTTCGCGGGGAAACTTCCGCTGACAGGAATTTAACCCGCTTCACTTTAGGCCTACTGACGTTGCTGCTGATTATCGGGCTCATCGAATTAAAATTAATCAGCGGATTCACCGCCGCCTGGCCTCTGCTCTTAGCGATACCCTGCGCAGGATTATTTATCTATTTTGACCACCATCATGAATCCCGCGCTGCAGCTGCTGAGCTCGCTGGCTGCGCCACCTTTGCAATTTTACCCGCGGCCCTCGCCAGTGCGGCTGGCTGGTCGGCCCCGACAGCTTGGGCCCTCGCGGCGCTCGCCCTAGCGCGTAGCCTGCCTACAGTTTTAACGATTCGCACTTATCTGCGCTTAGAAAAAAATCAGCGCGCCTACCGCAGCCGGCCACTCCTCGCCGGCGTAATCGCCCTCGGCGTGATCGCAGAACTCGCTCGCGAACAATTGGTCCCAGGGCTCGCTGTCAGTTTTCTCGCCCTATTACTGACTCGCACATTTTGGTTAACGTCAGCGTGGCGCCCGCATCTTCCCGCTAAACAAATCGGCCTCCAGGAAGCTGGCTTGGGTTTGCTGTATCTTGGGGTGCTCACGTACGCTTATCATCAACAGTAGCCGAGCTCATCACTGTGCGCCCTTGACCTGCATCAAGGGCACGCCGACCCCGCCGTGGTAGGCTCAGCTAGTTCACCACTCTCATCGATGAAAATTAACTCGGTCATTTCTCCACCCTCATCTGCTTTTGATCTTATGAAAAATCCGCGCTCACTCACCGCCCTGGCAGTTGTTGTCCTCGTTTTAGCCGCCGCTTTTACCACCGTGCTGGTTGCCAGCGCTGCAACTGGCCCGGCTGATGCCAAAGGCCCCGTGGTGCTACCACCCGAGCTGGCGAGCATGCCGATTGAGCAAGCCATCCTCACCTCACCCCCGCATGTCCCACCGGCCATTAAGCGTCAGTATGCGGCTCGTATGGTAGTTAATCTCGAAGTGCGCGAAGTGGTCGCAAAATTGGCTGACGGGGTTGAGTACACCTTCTGGACTTTCGGCGGCAGCGTTCCCGGATCTTTTATCCGCATTCGCGAAGGGGATGTCGTCGAATTTCATCTCAATAATCACCCGTCCTCCAAGCTGCCGCACAATATCGATCTCCACGCGGTCACCGGACCTGGTGGCGGGGCGGCCTCAACTTTTACGGCCCCCGGCCATAGCTCGCAGTTTACTTTTCAAGCCCTCAATCCCGGACTTTATGTCTACCACTGCGCGACGGCCCCGGTCCCAATGCATATCGGCAACGGCATGTATGGCCTCATTCTTGTCGAGCCCAAGGAGGGCCTCCCCATTGTGGATAAAGAATATTATGTGATGCAGGGCGAGTTCTACACCACCGGCAAATACGGTGAAGAAGGCCTGCAGTCTTTTGATATGGCCAAGGCCATTGATGAGCGTCCGCCCTACATCGTATTTAATGGAGCCGTCGGCTCACTCGTAGGCGACAAAGCGATCACGGCGAAAGTAGGCGAACAAGTACGCATCTTCTTCGGTGTCGGCGGCCCCAACATCACTTCTTCGTTTCACATCATCGGGGAAATTTTTGATAAAGTTTACCCTGAGGCCGGACTCTCACTGCCTAACCGCCATGTCCAAACCACCCTCGTGCCCTCAGGGGGAGCCACCATGGTTGAATTCAAAGTGGATGTTCCCGGCACCTTTATTCTCGTCGATCATTCGCTCACGCGGGCCTTCAACAAGGGTGCGCTCGGTATGCTTAAAGTAACGGGACCCGAAGATCGCGTGATCTACTCCGGTAAAGAAATTGATGCCATCTATCTCGGCGCTCAAGCCGAAGCCGGGTCCAACTCGGCTAAACGCGAGGCTGAATTGAAGACGCAAATCGCCGCCGCCATGTCCTCTAATCCCACCATCGCTGGTCTCACCAAAGAAATGCAGATCGAAAAAGGCAAACAGGTCTACATGGGGCTCTGCTTTGCTTGCCATCAACCCGACGGCAAAGGCCTCCCGCTGGCCTTCCCGCCGCTGGCGGGCTCAGATTATTTACTGGCCGATCGCGAACGCGCGGTGCGCACCGTGTTGAAGGGCCTCACGGGCCCGATCACGGTTAATGGCGTGACGATCAATAGCGTGATGCCGCCCCAAGAAGCCGTTCTCACCGACGCTCAAGTGGCTGACGTGCTCACTTACGTCTACAATTCTTGGGGTAACCAAGGCGAAGCCTTCACCGCGGCCAAAGTTAAAGCGCTCCGCGCCGAGATTCATTAATCGTAATGTCGCCAACCCCGCGCTCCGCCAATGCCACCCACTCCCTTTCTGCAACTCAGCGCGCTCGCGCTCGGCCTGTGGCTGGGGACGGTTGGCGGCGCCGCGCCGCGCCCAGCTCGGCATGATCAACCAGATCTTAATCGCTCCCAGTCGCCGGGAACTGAAGAAGGTTTAGTGCTCATCCCGGCAGGATTCTATGAGCCACTGATCCGTTCGCCCAAAGATTTGGTAAAAAAACCCGTCGCCGCTTTCTGGCTTGATGAACAGCCGATTACGAATGGGCAATTTCTCGCCTTTGTTCGCGCTCACCCACGCTGGCAGCGGTCGCAAATCAGCCGACTATTTGCGGACAGCTCTTACTTGGAGCACTGGGCCAGCGACCTTAACCCCGGCGCACAGGCTCCGCTCAATGTTCCCGTGGTGCGGATTTCTTGGTTTGCCGCCCGTGCTTACGCTCGGTGGGTCGGCCGGCGGCTGCCGACTACGGACGAATGGGAACTCGCGGCGGCAGCTGGATACACGCGCCCCGACGGCAAAAATGACGAGGTGCTCCAACATGATCTTTATGCGTGGCTCGCGCGGCCCGTGCCACCCATTCAAAGCGCCGTTACGACGGCGCGGCGCAATCTGCACGGCGCCCGCGGCCTCCACGGCTTTGTCTGGGAATGGGTGGACGATTTCAACACGGCCCTCGTTACGGGGGAATCCCGCGCCGATACTGGCCTCGAGCGCGATCGCTTTTGTGGCGCGGGCTCGCTCGGGGCGAAAGACACCAGCGACTACGCAGCATTCATGCGCCAAGCCCTCCGCGCCTCGCTTCAGGCCAATAACACCACCACCTCACTGGGCTTTCGCTGCGCTCAAGATTTTAGCCCACCGATCCCACGCTAACCACGCCCACCCATTCTCCAATTATGAAAACGATCGCCACCCGTCTCTTGCTCGTCGTCTCCGCGGCTTGTGCGCTCACTGGCGCGGTTGGTCGCGCCGAAATTAAAGCCTGCTGCGCCGAAAAAACTGCGCCCCTGTCCGCAGCTCCAGCCTTTAGTCCGGATTCGCTGTACCAGCTTGAGGCCCATTTCACTGACGACACAGGGCGAACCTTCACGTTGGGCGAACTGCGCGGGCAGCCCGTCGTGCTCAATATGTTTTTTTCGGCCTGCGGCTACGCCTGCCCACTCCTCGTCACCGATCTGCAAGCTATCCGCGGGCAACTCCCAGCGGCCATTCGCGCCCGCGCAATTTTTGTCCTAGTCTCGTTTGACACAGACCGCGACACCCCAGCCGCGCTCGCTACTTACCGCGCCCAGCGTTCTCTCGATCCATCATGGAAACTTTTACATGGCGACGCCGATGCGGTGCGCGAACTCGCCGCGCTCCTGGGGCTAAAATATAAACAAGAAACTGATGGCAGCTTTTCTCACTCAAACCTGCTGACCGTCTTAAATGCTGAAGGCGTAATCGTTCATCAACGCAGCGGCCTCGAGGGCGGACTGCCTGCAACTGCGGCTGCGCTGATCGCTGCAGTCAAATAATTGCGACTGGCTTCTCATGAAATTAGCCCTCGCGAGCAGCTTACTCGTCATCACGAGCACCCTCGGCGCTGCTGAATTTTCTCCGGCCTCTCAGCTATTTTCTGGCGGTGTCTTTTCTCTGAACGCACGCCTACGTTCGGAAAATGTCACCCAAACCGGACTGGCTGAGGCGCAGGCCCTCACGCTGCGCACTCGCCTTGGCTTTACGAGCGTCCCTCACCAAGGCTGGCAGGCGATGCTTGAGGCAGAAAATATCACCGCGGCAAAGAGCAACAGCTACAGCCAAGCCGGCCTCAATTTTGGCGGGGCCGGCCAAGCTGTAATCGCTGATCCCGAGACGACCGAAATCAATCAGGCCTGGGTTGCCGCGACGGGACATCACACCACCGCGACCCTCGGCCGTCAGCGGCTGACTTTAGATAACGCGCGCTTTATCGGCGATGTGGGTTGGCGCCAAAACATGCAGACCTTTGACGGCGTGGTCTTGACCAACCACTCGCTGGCGCAGACGATATTAACTTACGGTTATTTTGATCAAATTAATCGGGTCTTCAGCGACCGTCACACCCAAGGCAAGTGGCGCTCCGCTTCATCCATCGGCAACCTGAGCTACCGCGGCTTCACTGCCGGCACCCTGACCGGCTATGCTTACCTGCTGAATTTAAAAAATCTAGCGGCGGCTAATTCGTGCGCTACCTACGGCGTCAGTTTTGCCGGCAGCTCTCCCCTAACCGCGACCCTAAAATTAGCCTATCGCGCTGAGCTTGCCCAACAAAGTGACGCGGGGACTAGCCCGCTTAACTATCAGGCTAATTATTATAATAGTGAGATCGGTCTAGTCGCGGCCGCAGGCAGTATCACCTTGGGCCACGAGGTCCTCGGCTCTGACCATAACGTAGGTTTCAAAACTCCCCTGGCTACGCTGCATGCATTCAATGGTTGGGCTGATCTTTTCCTCACCACGCCAGCGGCTGGTCTGCATGATACCTCGCTCAAAGCCACCACTACCCTCCCCGGCCAGCTCGCGCTCATCGCCTGGTGGCATCATTTCGAAACAGCGACCGGCAGCGCCGCCCTTGGGGAAGAATTTGATGCGCAGGCCTCCCGGAAGTTCAGCCCCGCCATGACCGGCCTCATCAAATTCGCTCAATTCCGCCCCACGGGCACGCTCTGGCCAGCCGTTAAGAAAATTTGGCTGCAAGTAGAATACGTTTACTGAGCCTCGCCCAAGGCTGCTGCGATTATCTTGACCCGCGTCAAGGTCGGGCAGGCCCCCTTAAGCTAGAGTAGCGGGATGCACCCTTCGGCTCCGGCCCTCATCGCTGACCCCTCGATCGACGGATCAGCGGTCAGGATTTCGACGACGAGCACACCAGAGACGCGCATCGCCCGCGCTTGGTTTAAATTCGCGATTGGTAGCTTAGTCTTGGCTGGTCTACTTTCACTCCTGCTCGTGGTGGGCCGCTTACCTTTTCTTGGTTGGTTATTCACTGATCCCCTTTTTTTTAAACGAGCCTTAGTGGTCCACGTCGACTTGGCCATCGTGGTTTGGTTTCAAGCTGGCACCTTAGCTTTCCTGGGACTGGCGCTTGGCCCGCGCTTGCCGCGTGGTCTGACCGCAGTGTCCTTAGCTCTCGCCGCAACTGGCATCATTGGCTTGCTCGTCGGCGCGCTCATGCCCGGCGCTCAGCCGGTGCTCTCGAATTATGTGCCGGTCATTGATCATCCCATTTTCTTTGGCGGCCTCATCAGCTGGTTTGCCGGGGCGGGCCTATTTTTCATTCTCGCGTTAACCACTCCGGCTCCCACGGGGTTGCAGACGCTCACCACCGGCACCGTCATCGCCCTCCGCGGTTCAGCCGCCGCTAATGTACTCGCCTTAGTAACTTTTCTCGGGGCATGGCAAACTACCCCGGCCGCTGCTCCCGCAATTTATTATGAATTAATTTTTTGGGGAGGAGGTCATGTGCTGCAAGCGGCCAATGTCGCTGCGATGCTCGGCTTGTGGCTCCAGCTGCTCCACCGCTGGTCGGGGCAGACCATTTTATCATCTACGGCGATTACCGCCCTCATCGCCGCCCTCGTGCTACCGCAACTCATTTTGCCGGTACTGGCTTTTAGCGGCACGACAGCGAGCAGTTACTTTTCCATGGCCACGCACCTGATGCGCTGGACCATTTTCCCCGTTGTCTTGGTCGTGCTGTGCGTCGTGACGACGCACGTCTGGCGCCAACGCGCGGGGCTTAATTGGCGTGATTATCGCTTCATTGGTCTCGCCGGCAGCGCGACCTTAACCGTCTTAGGCTTTATTCTCGGCTCGTTAATTCGTCAGTCGAGCACGCTCGTCCCCGGTCATTATCATTGCGCGATCGGCGCGGTCACGCTTGCGCTGATGGCCGCCGCTTATGATTTCTGCACGGATGTCGTGCCGGCTAGCCCCCCGCCCGCTCCACCGCGCTATGCTCGACTGCAGCTGTTGCTTTTTGGCGGTGGCCAAGCGGTGTTCGGCCTCGGCTTTGCTTTAGCCGGCGCTTACGGCCTCGGCCGAAAACAATACGGCATCGACCAGCGGGTCCGCTCCCTCGGCGAGTACCTTGGCCTAAGTATCATGGGCCTCGGCGGTCTCGTGGCGGTGGCCGGAGGAATTTTCTTTCTCGCCGTCATGCTTCGCCGTCTCGGCGCCTGGCCCAAACGCCCCACTTCCTTGATTTAATCTCATGAATAACGAACCCAAAATCCATCCGTGGCAGAAGGTACTCGATAACCCTTGGCTGCTGCTCGTGCTCGGCGTCCTCATCCCCATTCTTTCCTACACCACGTGGGGCTGGATCGAACTTCTCCTCACTCCCCCGGCATTGCTGCCCTGACCCTTTCCACCCATGAGCTTACGCCCCCTCACCGCCCCGTGGTTTCACGGTCCTGCCGGTCACGAAAAAATCTGGCTCGGTTGCGCCATCCTCTGGTGCTTCGTGATGTCACTGATGATGCCTTATTGGCATTTCCGCGGAAAACAAAATAGCACGGGCGAAGCTTACACCGTTAAGCCCGCTGATTTTTTTGCGCGTACCGAAAAATTTGTCACAGCCAATCGGGTCGGGACTTTCAAAAATCCGATCACGAATCCGATGATGCAGGAGCTGCCGCTGGTGGAACCACCGGCCGGCGGAGACGCCTATCTCATCGGGCGGATGTGGCAATGGTATCCCGCCCTGCGCCTGCGACTCGGGGAGACTTATCGCTTACACCTGTCGTCCCTTGACTTGCAGCACGGTTTCTCGCTCCAGCCGCTCAATATGAATTTCCAGGTGCTCCCTGGCTATGACCACGTGCTCACCATCACCCCGACCTCCAAGGGTGAGTTCACCATTGTCTGTAATGAATTTTGTGGCGCGGGTCACCACGCCATGACCGGAAAAATCTTTGTCGAATAATCGCCTCCTCCTATGTCAACTTCCTCTCATTCTCTCGCCGCTCCGGGCACGCCTGGTCGTGTGTGCGGTACCACTGGCCTCGGGGTTTGTCTCGACGCTCAACGCTTCATTAAACTCAACGCGGTCGTTGGCATTGTCTTTTTGCTGCTTGGGGGCATTGCCGCACTACTGTTGGCGCTCACGCGTTGGCAGACCGTTCATTTACTGCCAGTTGACTGGTTTTATCGCCTCCTGACTTTTCACGGAATCAATATGTTGATCCTCTGGATTCTGTTTTTTGAGGTCGCGATCCTCTATTTCGCCTGCACCACGCCGCTCAATGCGCGGCTGTTCTCGCGCAAGGTCGCGTACACTTCATTCGGCATGATGCTCACGGGGGCCGTCATGGTAGACTACATTATCATCGCCGGCCAAGCCGATGTGATGATGACCTCCTACCTCCCACTCCTGGCGCATCCCCTCTTTTATCTCGGAATTATCCTCGTGGCAGTGGGCACTTTGATTGGCGTGTTTAATTTCTTTGCCACGCTTTACGTGGCCAAACGGGATCGCTCCTACACCGGCTCCGTCCCGATTGTTACTTTCGGCGCCACGGCGGCCGCGATCATTGCGGTGGTTACCTTGCTGCACGGCGCCGTGGTGATGATTCCCACTTTCACCTATTCGATGGGGTGGACACCGCAACCCGATCCCGCCTGGTATCGCCTGATCTGGTGGGGCCTCGGCCATCAATCGCAACAGGTCAACGTCTGCGCCATGGTGAGCGTTTGGTATTTACTCACCCATATCGTAGTGGGCTCGCGCCCGATCAATGAAGCGGTCTGTCGAACCGCCTTCGTGCTCTATGTGCTCTTTATCAATCTCGCCTCGGCGCATCATCTCCTGGTTGACCCCGGCGTCGGCGCGACCTGGAAAATCTGGAATACTTCCTACGCCATGTACCTCGCCGTGCTCGCTTCGATGGTCCACGGTTTTACCGTGCCGGCCGGCGTCGAAATCGCGATGCGCGAAAAAGGCTACACCAATGGCATTTTTGGCTGGGTCACTGCATTGCCGTGGAAAAATCCCGCGTTCTCCGGCACCGCTTTATCAGTCGTGATTTTTGGTTTCCTCGGTGGCATTACTGGGGTGACGCTCGGCACGCAGCAGATTAATATTATTGCCCATAATACGCTGCGCATTCCCGGACATTTCCATGTCACCGTCGTCGGCGGCACCACGCTGGCCTTCATGGCTCTCGCCTACTATGTGATTCCCCTCATTTTCCAGCGGGACTTTATTTTCCGTCGTGTCGCCCGCATCCAGCCTTGGTTGTTTGGTCTCGGTATTGTGCTGCTCTCATTCGGTATGTCATTTGCGGGCTCGATGGGAGTTTCCCGTCGGAGTTGGGATATCGATACGCAAGGCGTCTACGGCGCCGCGGCTCATCTTTGGCTCGGCGTACTCGGCATCGGCGGGGTACTCGCTTTTATCGGCCTGCTGATTTTTGCCCTGCTCTGTGTGGGCACCTTGCTCTTCGGAGAGAAAATTGAAGGCCGCGCAATGGCGGACTGGGGCACGCCTCCCGCTCTCGCCGGCAGTCAACCGGGCTCACTCGCGCATGACCATTATGCCACCAAGGGGACCATTGTACTGGTGCTTACCTTCCTCGCTTGTTTCGCCGTCTATTATTTTGCGAACTGGAAGGCCCTCACGGATGTCTGGCCGGTCCGCTGAGCTGCGGCCATAATCGCGATGTCCGCCCCGGACCTCAGCACCTTGGGTCCAACGGCTCAGATAGAATTTCTGCCCGCCGCTCGCCGCGGTGGCCAAATAGCCACCGCCCGCTTTTTAACCGGGCCCGGCTTGTTAGTTTTTCTCCTGACGGCGCTCGTGAGTTACGAAGGCTTTCTGCTGCTAACTATCTTTGGCCCGACCACGGGAAGTTGGCTGGGTGACTTCGTTCGCGATTTTCAACTATGGTGCTATCGTGGAGATCCGCGCACCGGAGGAGTTTCCTGGTTGGCGGTCTCGGTGATGATGGGCGAACCCCTGTTTGTAGTCGGCCTAGCCGCTCTGCTTTGGCGATCAGCTTTTACCCAATTAACTTCAATCCGGCCCTGGCAGGCCCACGGGCGCGCCGCCCTCGCGGGATTTGCCCTCATCGTGGGCTGCGCGGGTGGCTTAATGTATTACGCTCGGAATGATGCGATCCGCGCGCAAATTTTACCGCCTTTCCCCGGCGAGCGCATTCGCGTGCACCTCGCACTCCCCGCGCTAACCCTGCTCGATCAAACCGGCACCCCCTTTCGCTTGGCGGATTTGCGCGGCGGCGTGGTGCTAATCACCGGCATCTATGCCGCCTGCACGACTGCCTGCCCAGAAATATTGCTCGAGTTAAAAAAAATCATGGCGGAATTACCTTCAGCAGAACGGGCAGAGCTGAGCATGGTCGCGCTGTCGCTTAATCCGGAATATGAAACCACTGCGCTGATGAATCTCATCGCACAGGGCCACGGCTTTACCCATCCCGAGTTTCGCTATGCTACGAGCTCGTCGCCTGCGGCGATGCACGAAGCACTGACCAGTCTCCAATTTTCAGCGACGCGCAATCCACAGACCGGCGCGATCGATCACGCGAATCTTTTTCTCTTAGTTGATCGCGGTAATCAAATCGCGTATCGCTTCACGCTCGACCCCCGCCACCGCGCGTGGCTGCGCTCCGCGCTACGAGACCTGCTTCGCGAGCGTCATGTCATCCCCACTGCATCCTGAAGTAGATTGCGCGATCCTCGCGGAAGCCATGGGACCGACGAACCCGGGGCTGGGTTCAGCCGCCCCACCAGAACCAGTCCGGGCGGCTCGCTTACTGGCGGCCGGCAATGCCGTGGCCACTCGCCTCGATACTTGGCTGGAACGTTGGTTTCCACGCGAACTCAACCCGCTCGCACAGCTCGGCCCTGCGGCAAATGTCATGCTATTGCTCGCGACTTTTTCCGGAGTGTTCCTCCTAATTTGGTATTCACCGAGCACGCAATCAGCTTGGTCTTCGCTCGCCGATCTCGGCCCGCACTCGCTGGGCGGACTTATGCGCAGCATCCACCGCTACGCTTCTGATTTGCTAATGTTACTCGTGCTGGCCCATGCGCTGCGCACTTTGCTCGCGCGTAAATTTTCCGATGCTCGCTGGCTCGCCTGGGTCAGTGGCATCGCGCTGGTAGGCCTGATCTGGTTTATTGGATGGACCGGCTACTGGTTAGTGTGGGATGTGCGCGCGCAACTCCTGGCCCTTGATACCATCCGCCTGGTGGATGTGCTGCCTCTCTTTGGCGAACCGATGCTCCGTCTGTTCACGGCGGATCACACGGTGCCCTCTCTGCTTTTCTTTGTCGTATTTTTTTTACATATGGTCCTCCCCTTGGGCATCGCCGGAGGACTCTGCCTCCACCTCGCTCGCTTGAGTCGCTCGCCATTACTGCCCAATTGGCGCCTCGCCGTTTGGTTAATTGGCACAATTATCGTGGCCGCTCTGATTTATCCGGCAGTCAATGCCGAGCCTGCACACCTAACGGTTAAGCCGGATAATTTAAGAATGGATTGGTGGTATCTCTGGCCATTAACCATCACCGCGCGACTGTCTGGTGGGGGTATCTGGCTCGCTACTCTGCTCGCCACCGCTGGTTTGATGACCGTGCCTTGGTGGCTTGCCCGCGCACGGCCGCGCGCGATCTATCAAGCGACGGTAAATATTTCGCGCTGCTTCGCCTGCACCTTGTGTTCGCACGACTGCCCGTTTGGCGCGATTACGATGGTGCCCCGCACTGACGGTAAACCTTTTCCCGCTCAGGCCCAGATCGATGCCGACCGTTGTATCGGCTGCGGCCTCTGCGCAGGAGCCTGCGATACTCAGGGCATCGGACTTGCCTGGTTCGATGCGCAACAAGTCACCCGTGAGCTCGAAAACTTGATCGTGACGGCAGTTGCGCGCGGCACACCGACCGCCCTCGCCTTGATTTGCGCCCAAGCCGATGGGGGCTGGGAATTATTTGCGGCCGCCACGTGGCAGCAGCGCTTACCCGGCTATCTCGTGCGCCCCATTCCTTGCGTTGGTTGGATCGAACCCAAACTGATCGAGCGGCTCATCAGCAAAGGAGCCACCGCCGTCCTGATGGTTGGTTGCGGTTCGAGTGAGCCTTTTTGCCGCGAAGGCAATCAATGGCTGCCGGCGCGATTAAATGGCACGCGCGAGCCCGCTTTTCGTCCGCAACGGGCCGACCCGCGCAAAATGGCGCAGATTAATTTTGATCCCGGGCAACCGCATTTACTCACCGCCGCAGCGATCGCTCTGCGGGAGCAAACGACCCTGCACAAAACACCACTGCCCTCGCATGGCCGAGTCGGCCTCATGGCTCTCGGCCTGAGCGGACTGCTTTTAACCGCGCTGCTCGTGGTGAGTGATGCTCCCTTTAAAAACCCAGCACCCGCGGCGGCAGAATTCATTTTCTCCTTTCGGGCTTATGGCGAATGGGTGTCAGGCGCAGCCCTGGCCTTACCCAATCCCGCCCTCGATCAACGACCGGTGCACATGCGCACGGCACAACCCACGCAACGCACCCGCTGGCCGGTCATCGTCCAACTGACCATCGATGGGCAGAGGCAGGAAAAAATCTTCCCGCCAAAAGGATTAAAGTCAGATGGCGCCTCCGTAGGCGAATTGCGAATTCTGCTCACGCCGGGACCGCATCAAGTCACCGTGCAGCTGCTGACCCAGCCCAAGCGAGAGACTGCGGGGAAAATCTGGTCCGCCTTGATTAATGCACGATCTAGACATCTCACCGTCCTCACCTTGGAGGCCAATCGCGGGTTTGAATTTGCGCCCTAATTTATCCCAACATAGGTTCTCATCGATTCTCTTGATCTGCATCAAAGCGGATCCGGTCACTGTCAACTACCTTAGCCACCTGCTCCTCGCTGCTCATCATGAAGCCTATTATCTTTAAGAAATTTGATGTTCGGCCCCTCCTTGCGCGCGGTGAAGAACCCTTACCGCTCATTCGGGCGCGAGTTGATGCACTAGCACCAGGTGATGGCGTGACCATCATCGCTCCTTTTATGCCTGCGCCGCTCATCGAGCTCCTCAAAGGAGAAGGGTTTAAATCAACCATTGAACGCCGCCAAGATGGTGCTTGGGCCGTAAATTTCTGGCTCGAGCCTCTGCGTTGAGCGCGCTTTGAGCGCGACATTACTCGCGGGCCTCCTTATCAGGCTAAGCCATGCCGACGACGCCCCACTCCGCCGACTTTAAGCTGACCGGTCTCATCGGCACATTGCGCTGCTGCCATTTATTCTCGGGAGTGCCCGCGGAAGATCTGGCCGCCATTGCGGCGTTCACCACCGCACTGACGATCCCGAAAGATGATTACCTTTTTCATGAGGGCGAAGCAGCCCGTGGTTTCTATCTGGTGCAAAGCGGTGCTTTTAATGTGCATCGAGTCAGTGCCGCCGGCAAAGAGCAGGTGATTCATATTTTTCGGGCAGGCGAATCTTTCGCTGAAACCGCCTTGGCCTCCACGACCGGCTATCCCGCCCATGCCCGCGCCGTTGAACCGAGTACCGTTTTATTAATTCCTAAAATTCCGGTGCTCGAACTCATCGGCCGACGCCCCGATCTCGCCCTGCGCATGCTCGGGTCGATGAGCACGCACCTCCGCGTGCTCGTTGGCATGCTTGATGATCTCACGCTGAAAGACGTCGAGTCACGCTTACTCAACTGGCTCAACAAACACGGCAGCACTGCACCCAACGGAGTGATTAAGCTGCCCAGCACCAAGCGGGTCTTGGCGGCAGAACTGGGTACCAGCAGTGAAACGCTGTCTCGGACTTTGGCTCGATTGCGCGCGCAAAAGCTGATCAGCGTCGCCGCCAAAACCATTACCGTGCATAATGTCAAAGAGCTCGTAGCCCAGCTACGCCGCAATTTAGGTGAAAGTTAAAAACAGGCCCGATCCGCGCTAGGCTTGATCTAGCTCAAGGCTACCGGTCCGCCGCTCTGCCATAGTGGGGCATGACCTCCTTTGCCGTATCCGTTGCTCCGCTTCTTCTCACTCCCGCCACCATGATTGGCGAACTCGTTGCTGCTCGCCCAGCGCTCGCGCGACTCTTCGAGAAACTCGGCATCGACTATTGCTGCGGAGGGAAACAAACACTCGCGGTGGCTTGCAGTCGTCGCGGATTAGAGGTGGCCACTACGATCACTCTCCTCGAGTCAGCGGGCGCTCTTTTGCTTGCGGGCCCAACCGAAGTTGATGCCGCCGCGATGAGCCTCGCCGAACTCGCTGACCATATTGAGAACACCCATCATGCTTATCTCAAAAGCGAACTCCCCCGCCTCAGCGAAATGGCGCAGCGTGTTGCCACGAAACATAGCTGGCGTGACGCTCGTCTAACTGAAGTGGCTGCCGCCGTCCATATGCTGACGGATGAGATGATCAGTCACATGGAAAAAGAAGAAAAAATCCTTTTCCCCTTGGTGCGTCACATCGAGAAGTCCCGCCAACCAACCAACGCCCTCGCGGGACCCATTCGGCAAATGGAAGCCGAACACCAATCGGCGGGACAACTGACCGCCCAGCTACGCGAGCTCACCGATAATTTTGTTCCCAACGCCGAAGCCTGCAACACCCACCGCGCACTCCTGGCCGGCCTCGCTGAATTTGAAACTGACCTGCACCGTCATGTCCACAAAGAGAACAATGTGCTTTTCCCCCGCGCCCTCGCGCTTGCGGCCGCCTAGCTTAACCCGCGTAGGGCGCCGCTAGGTCGAGGCGGAAATAATTGCGCGCGTTGCTGAAGCAAACCTCTCGCACCAGCGCGCCCACGAGCGCTTGCTCAGCCGGTAATTCACCCCGCTCCATTTCGGCGCCGAGCAAATTACACAATACGCGCCGGAAATATTCGTGACGCGTATAGGAAAGAAAACTGCGCGAATCGGTCAGCATGCCCACGAAGCGCCGCAAGAGACCATTATTCGAAAGGGCATTGAGCTGCCACTCCATCGCTTCCTTTTGATCAAGAAACCACCAGCCGCTACCAAATTGCAGCTTCCCCGCAATGGAGCCGTCCTGGAAATTACCGATCATGGCCGCGAAAACATAATTATCCGCCGGATTAAGATTATAGAGCACGGTCCGCGGAAGCTCATCGGTGGCATCAAGGGCGTCGAGATACCGACTCAGCCCACGCGCTTGCCCAAAGTCACCGATGGAATCGAAGCCCGTATCAGGCCCGAGCTTTTGGAACTGTCGCGTATTATTTCCCCGCAACGCCCCGAGGTGCAACTGCTTCGTCCAACCGCGGGCCGCATCCCACCGCCCCAGCACGAGCATCAAATAGGAACTAAACCGCGCCCCCTCCTCCCGCGTGGCCGCGCGCCCCTGACGGGCCGCCGCAAAAATTGTCCCGGCTTCTGTAGCCGTACAGGGCTCGGCCCAAGCATGCTCCAAACCGTGATCAGACAACCGCCCGCCAATCGCATGAAAGTCGTCGTGACGTTGCTTTAACGTCGCGAGAAAATCATCGAAAGATTTAATCGTCCCCGCTCCCGCCGCGCCGGCTAATTTCTCGAGATAGGGATTAAAGATCGCCGGCTGATGCACCAAGAAAGCTTTGTCCGGCCGGAAGGTCGGATAAACCCGCGTCGTCAGTCCAGATTTCCTGATCCGGCTATGCGTCTCCAGGGAATCCGCGGGGTCATCTGTCGTGCAGATGACCGCGACGCGATTCGCCGCGAGAATATCATGGACGCGCATCGTCGGGAGCTTCGCATTAGCCTGCTGCCAAATTTCCTGCGCAGAACTCGGATTGATCGTAGCCTCGAGACCGAAGTAACGCTTCAGCTCAAGATGCGACCAATGATACAGCGGATTGCGCAGGGTGTATGGCACGGTCGCACACCAAGCCTCATGCTTTTCCCGCGGCGTGGCGTCACCCGTACAAAATCGCTCGGCGACGCCATTCGCCCGCAGCGCCCGCCATTTATAGTGATCTCCCCCGAGCCAGATTTCGCTGAGATCAGCAAACTGATGGTTGTCGGCAATCTGCGCTGGTGGCAGGTGACAGTGGTAATCGTAAATCGGTTCAGCGGCCGCATAGGTGTGATACAATGCGCGCGCTGCGTCAGACTGCAGGAGAAAGTCGTCGTGAATGAAGGGCTTAGTCATTTGGAATTTTGGATTCGCGATTTTTTATGAGAGCAATCGGCCGCCCGCAGACCCGCGCCGTGGTCGCGGCGCTGGGATCCGACGCGCTATCTTGAAATGTCGTTCATCATCGCACTGAGCGAGGGGTAACTTGCGAGCAGCTTAGCGGTCGCGGCACAGCGCGTGGGGTCGACGAGGCCAGTCGTCTCGGCGAGAAAGATGAGGTAGCTTGCGACGCCCTTCGAATAGTTGAGCCGAGCTTCGGGACTGAGGGCGTAGAAGCGGGCGCGCTGCGCATAACCAGCCGGGGAATGATCACCGAGCGCCGCCTTCTCGGGCTGGCCGCCCGCAGCCAGGACAAAGAGGAAATTGTATTCGAAAAAGAACATGTGTTCTGGCGACGGCGGTAAGGCTTCGAGCGCGGCCCGCGTGACAGCGGACGAGGCGAAGACCTCGACCGGCCGACCGGCGGCGGCCAAAGGGGTAGCGATAAAAGTCCGCGCCATCTTCTGCTCAGTGTCATCGGCGCTAAAAGCCCCGACGAGTGCCAGCTCCAAGGTGAAGCCGTACCAGTCGCGCCAGAGAGCCTGATCAGCGACATTCTTTGAATTGAACACCGCCACCCCCATCTCGTAGGTGTAGCGGCCACTCGTCTTGATCTCGAGCCGGCGGCCGGTCACCTCACCCATGACGCGGTAATTTTCGGCAGACTTCCCAGAACCAGAATGGAAGCCGATGCTCACTCCGAATTTTACACAGACATCCCACTGTCTCTGAATGAGGGCACGGAGCGCCGCGTTGTCGGCATACGGCATGTTCTTTTGAAAGCCAAAGGCGGGGGCGACGTAGTTAACCGGCATCCCGAGGACTTCGCAGAGCGCGAGCATGAGGGCGGTCGTCTCGGGGGTCGTCAGACCGGGTAACTCATCAATCGACAACTCGCGCAAATAGTGACGGCCGACCTCACTCGTAAAAGCCGCAGCGCGGGCGGCGGCGTAGCGCTCATCGCGGCGCTGCATCTTCTGCATTGGCGTCCAGACGGTCGCGAGAAGCTGGTTGAAGGCGGCCTCATCCAGTTTCAAACCAGCGGCCGCGACGCGCGCGCGCGTCTTCGTGACGACATCAGCGGGAATATCAGCGAGCTTGGCTGGCTGGTTGAGGGCGAGCTCCGGCGAAAGGTCGAAGGTGATGTAGCTGGCGAGCAAGCAGCCGCTCACGAGGGCGGCCTCCCGCGAGTCGAACTTGCCGCCGATGGGTTGGTGATCGGCGTTGAATGACCACGCGATCCGGCGATGATGAAAGCCCGTCTTAAGCTTAGAGAGCACGCAGCCGTGACTCATGCCCTCGACGCTCTGGCCTTGGTGGCCCTCGGGGACCTCGGTGCCGATGAAGGGAAACGGCACCGAATCGAGTCGGCCCGAAAGCATGGCCTCCACGTCGTAGACCAACTCACGAGGGATTGAATTCTGGTTGGCCGTGACCCCGAGCTCGAGAGCGCTCATCGCCCACTCCACCGCCGGCCAGTGCAAAGTGGTAAAACGCGCCCCCACTCCCAGAGTGCGCTGACCGAGCTGACCAGCGGTCGTGGGGAAGATCGTGGCCGCCGGATCATGCTCCTGAATGAGATTCTTCAGGATGAGCAGGTTTGCCCAAGTCGCAGGAAAATAAGTCGCGCCACCGTGAGCGACTCCCTCGACCAAAGGAGCGCCGACCGCATGTAGCTTCCAAGCGCAATCGCCGGCGGCATTCTCCACGAGGGTCATCTCCCCCGCCCGAGTCGCAAAGCGGCTCTTGGGATATTCAGCAGTGCGCCCCGCCTGGAGGTCAGCGCGCAGCGCGGGCCAATCGAGACAGCAATCAGGGCTGATGCACGGATTCTGCGCGATCCGCAGATTGTGCTGCAGGAGAAAAGCATTGATCGCGGACATGAAATGACGAGTTGAAGTCGGGAATGAAAATTGAAGGAACAGATAGCAGGTGCGGCGACCGGCTCTTCAATTTAAGCTTGAGGCTTAAATGGTGCGGCGCAGCGGCGCTCAGATCGTCATCGCGTGATACCCGCCATCGACAATGAGCTCCTCCCCGGTGATGAACGAGCCAGCGGCATCGCTGGCGAGGAGCAACGTCGCGCCGATAAGCTCGCGGGCCTCACCGAAACGTTTCATCGGGGTGTGACCCATGATGTGCGTCACGCGCTCGGGCGTGAGTACCTTCTTGTTCTGCTCCGCGGGGAAAAAGCCGGGGACCAAGACATTCACCCGCACCTGGTGCGGCGCCCATTCGCGGGCAAGGTTGAGCGAAAGATTATGCACGGCGCCTTTGGTGGCCGAGTAGGTGAAAACCCGGGACAACGGCACGACGCCCGACATCGAGCCAAGATTGATAATCGAGCCCCCCTGTCCTCGGCCGACGAGATATTTACCAAAAACCTGACAACCTAGAAAGACGCCCTTGAGGTTGACCCGCACGATGCGATCGAACTCTTCTTCCGTAATATCAAAAAACGGCGTCGCTGAATTGATGCCCGCGCCGTTGACGACGATGTCGACTCGACCGCTTCGCGCCAACACGGCCGCGAGCAAGCCCTCGACCTCCGCCTTGCTCGTCGCTTCCGCCGCGTGAAACCACGCGCGGCCACCGGCGGCACTGATCTGGGCGATCCGCGCCGCCGCTTTTTCTGCATTCCGGCCGACAATCACCACTTCGGCGCCCGCCCCAGCCAAGCCGGCCGCCATGGCGCCACACAGTTCACCGGTGCCGCCGATGACGACGGCGACCTTGCCGGTGAGACCAAATAATTCGTTTAGGTAAGTGCTCATAGGTAATGATGAATTCAAGGGATAAGCCCGAGCATAACGGGAACACCGTCGGCCGTATATATGATATTGCGAAAAAGAGTTTATATTTTGCGAATAGGCACTTTAAGTGACTTCGCCCGCCATGACCCCGCCCCGCCGCATCGCTGTCTATCTCTCGCTCGCGACAGAGCATGGCCGGGGTATTTTACGCGGGATCGCGAAATTTTTTCACCAACGCGCGGATGTCACCGTTTTAAAATTTACCGATCCCCACTCGTACGACCGCGCGGCCCTGCGCCGGTTACGGTTAGATGGCATCATCGCCCGAGTGGCCACTCGCCGCCACGAACGTGAATTAGCAGAGCTCACTTGCCCCGTGGTAAATGTTTCTGGGCAAATTGCTACCCCCAGCCTGTCGCTCATCAATACCGATGATCTCCGAGTAGGGCAGTTGGCCTTAGGTCACTTGCACGGCCGCGGCTATCGGCACTTTGCCTATTGCGGTAATCATACTCACCTCGGCTCGATTCTGCGTTACCGTGGCTTCCGCACGGAGGCGCGCAGCCGCGGCGTGGTCACCGCCATTCCGCGACACATTTTACCCCAAGGTGATCAAAACTCGCCCTATCCCGATGCGACGCGGGCGCGTCTCGCCGCTTGGCTAAAAACCCTGCCGCGGCCCGTAGGAATTCTCGGCTTCACCGATCGCGTAGCTCTTGAACTGGATGAGGCCTGCGCTCGCGGCGGGCTCCGCGTACCCGAGGACGTAGCGATTCTCGGCGTCGGTAATGATTTAGCCCGCATCGAATTCGCGCACGTCGCGCTTTCCAGTATTCAGCTTAACACGCAACAAATTGGCTGGCTCGCCGCCGAAAAACTTTTTGCCGTCATGACCGGAGCTCGCCTGACACCCCAGGAAATTCTCGTCAGTCCGCAGAAAATAGTAACGCGGCTTTCCACTGATCGTTGGGCGGTGGACAATGAAATTGTCACCCTTGCGCTGGACTACCTCCGCGAGCATGTCGGCAACACTGTTTATGTTGAAGAGGTCGCCCGGGCAGCTGGCGTCACGCGCCGCGTACTCGAGCTGCGCTTCCGCGCGGCGCTCGGCACTTCGGTTTATGCGGAAGCCCAGCGCCTGCATTTTGAACGCGCGCTCGAGCTCATGCCGGAGTCGACGTTAACGCTGAGTGAGATTGCTGATGCCTCAGGGTTTGAAAGTCCCTCTGTCTTCGCCTCCGCTTTTCGGCGGCGCTACCACACCTCCCCCTCAGAGTATCGCCGCCGCTTAACCGGCCCGCGCTAAAACAGGATGCGCACGGAACCACCCAATTCGCGGGGTGATCCGACCCGCGCGTTGCTTGAAACAAGATCCCGCGCCAGCGCATTGCGCAAACTGAGCCCC
>SXZN01000014.1 GCA_005787865.1 Opitutaceae bacterium
CGAATGCCGTAGACGGAGGAAGGCAGTTCCGATTTGAAGGCGGCAATTTTAAACTGCGCCCCGTGCTGGGCATGCCGCGTCCATTCGCCCGTTAGCTGGAGTGTTTCGCCGCATTGCACACCGGGTAGAGCGCCGACTACGGTTACGCGATCGGTGCCACTATCGACAGCTCCGGCGGTCGCTTGCACGGCTTTAGGGGAAAGCGCGTCGGGGCGCAATTCAGCGATCGTGTAATGATTCTCTTCATTAAAGAAAATGATGCGTTCAAGAACGCCGGTGAGAGAACTGGAGGCGGGAGTGGCCACGGGTGCTAATTAGATACACGCAGTTTCGCGGTGAGGCAACTCTTGGCGGGTTGGACTTTTCCGCCAAATGAGTTATCCGAGAGCCATGCGCTATTTCGAGGATTTGCAGCTGGGAGAAAAATTCAACACCGCTGATTACGTTATGACGGCGGCCGAAATCACGGCGTTTGCCCAGCAATATGACCCTCAGCCGTTTCACACCGATGCGGTGGCGGCGCGGACAACTCTCTTTGGGCAACTGGTCGCCAGTGGCTGGCATACGGCGGCCGTCAGTATGCGTTTAATGGTCCAAGGGGAAATGGCCCTCGATGGCGGGGTCATTGGACAGGGGATGGAAAATTTGCGTTGGCCGCGGCCCGTCTTGCCTGGTGACCGCTTGCGAGTGGTGACGGAGGTTCTCGGGCTGAAGCCAGCGCCGGCGCGTCCAGCTTACGGATTATTGCAGCTCCAGTGTCGGACGTATAATCAAGCGGGCAAATTGGTGCAGGATATGACGGCGACGCTGTTGATCGCCCGGCGGCCAGTGGCGTGAAATTGGCTGCGCGGCGCGAGTAAGATTGCCCTCGAGTGGCGCTGGCTTAACTTTTGCAGCCATGGAAACTGTTCTGCCCAGTTCATTTTTGCCAGTTATTCAGCTCTCGATCACTCCGGTGATTTTACTTTCCGGGGTGAGTGGCTTGTTGATTACGCTGACGAATCGCCTTGGGCGCGTCGTTGATCGCACGCGGGCCTTGGCGCGTGATTCCCAAGGTGCCACCGGTGAGGGCCAGCGGCATATTGAGCGGCAGTTAGAGATTATGTGGCAGCGCGCTAAGCTGATCCGGTTGGCCGTGATGTTCGCGGGCTCCAGCATGCTGCTCTCTTGTCTTTTGGTGATGGTGATTTTCCTCGATGCCACGATGCATCGCGAATTCGCGCTTGAGCTCGTGGCGGTATTTATTTCCAGCGTTGTCTTGTTGATCGCGTCGCTGGCAGTTTTTTTGCGGGATATTCATGTCTCCTTGCGCGCGTTGCGCTTGGAGGTCGAGCGAGCGCGGAGCGCGCAACGCGGGTCGTCATGATTAATTCGCGCGGGGAGATTTGGCTAGATGGACTGGTGAAGCGGGCGCTGTTCTGGTCGCCGTTTCGATCCTACCTGCTCTATAAATATCGTTATGCATTTACGCCGGCGCAGCTCGCCCGTTTGACCACGTTACTGACGGAAGCCGCCGGGGTGCTCGGCGATTGTGGGGAGATCGGGTGTTATCGCGGATACACGACCGTTTTTTAAACAAACATCTTGATGAGATCGCGCCGACTAAGCGCTATTGGTCGATTGATACCTTCGGGGGATTTGTCGCAAGCGATGTGGCGCATGAATTACAGGTCCGCGGTAAGCAGGCCGCCGCTGATCGGCGCGCGCTAAATAAATTTACGATCAACTCGCGGCACTAGTTCGAACGCACGCTGCGGTTTAATGGCGTCACGCCCGTGACCACGTGCGCGACTGCTATTCAGGATTTTAATTTTCCGGAAGATACGCAGTTCTGTTTTGTGCTTCTTGATGTCGATCTTTACCTGCCGACCAAGGCGGCCCTCGAGAAATTATGGCCGCACCTCAGTCCTGGCGGCATTATTGTAATTAATGACTGTCAGCCCGAACATGTTTACGATGGCTCGCGGCAGGCTCTGCAGGAATTTAGCGCTGCGCAGGGGCTGGTTTTCGAAGTGCTCGAAACCAAGCTCGGCGTACTGCGTCGCCCACGCTAAGCGCTGGCCGGGTTTCGTGCTAATAAAATTGGGGTGAGGCTAGGTAGATCCGGGAAGACATTAACCGCCCCAGCGGCCAGGAGTTCGGCCGCGCTATGGGTGCCGGTGGTCACGCCATAGAAGGTGCAACCCGAATTGTGGGCGGCCGCGAGATCGTAGGGCGAGTCACCGACGAGGGCGGTCTGCGCCGCCGTGGCGCCCATTATCTTGAGGGCGTGCAGCGTGAACGCGCGAGTCGGTTTCAACCATGGCGTGTCCGTAGCCCCAAAATTGCCGACTAGTAGTTCGCTGATTCCTAAGTGCTGGCAGATCCGCCGTGAAGAGGGGCCATGCTTGTTGGTAAAAATGGCGGTTTGTCCACCGGCCGCTTTGACAGCCGTGAGTAAGTCCCTCGACCCTGGCAGCAGCGCTACATCGTCCAGCATGGTGGCATCCCAGTAGGGCTGATAAATGGTTAAGGCTTCAGTCAGGCGGGCCGCGCCAACGAGCCGAGTGATCGCGGCGGCTAGGCCGCCACCGATGGCGGCACGCACTTGGGCCGGCGTGGGGGGAGGCAGACCCAATTGCTGCATGGTGTGCATATGGCAGCGTTGGATCGCCTGAAAATGATCGAGGAGGGTGCCATCAAGGTCGCAGAGGAGAGTCGGGCCGCGCATGCGGGGAACATGTTGCCGCAGGGGCGGACTTAATTGCACGGATAAAATCAGTCTGGCGCAGTGCGCTCGACTGTTCACACTATCCGTTATCGATGGCATCACCTATGATTATCACTCCAGCTCAAGTGGCCACGTCGCGAGACGGGGAGGTGGTGATGCTCTGTCTCAGTGGCAACTGGCAGATCACGGCCTCGCCGCCGCGTTGGGGGGAGCCCGCGCTTGATCGCCCGCTGCGCCGCATTGTTTTACAGGCAGATGGGATCGGTGATTGGGATAGTTCGCTCGCGCTCTATTTAAGTGCGGCGCGGACCTGGAGTGGACAGCAGGGGGTGGAGTTGGTGGAGCAAGGGGTGCCCGCAGAAGTGGGCCGCTTGGCTGCTCTATTGGCGCCCAAGCCGACCCCGCCTGTGCGCCAGCCCCAGTTGGCTGACTTGGTCGCTAGCGTGGGCCAAGCGACGCATCAGCTCTGGCAGGAAACTAAAGATTTGGCGCAATTGCTCGGTGAGTGCGCCTACAGCTTGGGGCGTTTTATCCGGGGCCAAGCACAATTTCGTTGGCGGGATTGCTTCACGGAGATGCAGCAGTGCGGGGCGCTCGCCTTGCCCATAGTTGGGCTCATCAGTTTTTTGGTGGGCGTGATTATGGCTTATCAAGCGGCGGTGCAATTGCGGCAATTTGGGGCGGATATTTATGTTGCCGACTTGGTCGGCCTGTCCGTGGTGCGGGAGATGGGTCCCATGATGGCGGCCATCGTGCTGGCCGGGCGCACGGGCGCCGCCTTTGCCGCGACGCTGGGAAACATGCAGGCCAACGAGGAAATTGATGCCCTCGAAACGCTGGGGGTTTCGCCCATCGATTTCTTGGTGATGCCGCGGATTATGGCGCTTTTTTTAATGATGCCGTTACTGGCGCTCTACGCGAATTTCCTCGGGATCATGGGCGGGTTAGTCGTCACGGCCTCCATTCTCGACATTCCTTCGAGCCTTTACTGGATCGAAACTAAATCGATTATCGACCTATCCGATTTGAGCACGGGGTTAATTAAAGCGGCAACTTTCGGTCTCATTATTGGCCTCTGTGCTTGTTTGCGCGGTTTGCAAGCCGAGCGCAGCGCGGTCGGGGCCGGGCGCGCGGCGACCGCCGCGGTGGTGACGAGCACCTTGCTGATTATCGTGTCGGACGCAGTGTTCGCCGTCATCTTCAACATTCTTGGCTGGTGAACGCCTCGCGCCACGCTCCTCTCATGATGTCATCCCCCTTAGTTAAGTCGCGCCCAGCGGCCGAGGTGTCCGCATGAGCAACACTAGTGGTAAAAGTAAATTTGCCATCGAGGTCGAGGGCGTTGAATGCCGCTACGGCGAGCGGATCGTCCTGGCCAACGTCTCATTCGCGGTCAAGCCGAGTGAGATATTCTTTATTATCGGGGGCAATGGCTGCGGCAAAAGCACGCTGCTCCGTCACCTCATTGGTTTAAAGCAGCCGGGGCGGGGCCAGGTGAAATATTTTGGCCGCGATTTCACCCACGCTGATCGCGCGGGGCGGCAGGAGTTGCTGCGCACCTTTGGCGTCTTGTACCAGAATGGGGCCCTGTGGAGCTCGATGACGTTGGCGGAGAATGTGGCGCTACCGCTCGAACTTTACACTGAGCTCGATCGCCGCGAGCGGGCGCGGATCGTTTCGCTTAAATTGGCGCAAGTCGGTTTGGCGGGCTTGGAGGATTATTACCCGGTCGAGTTGAGCGGGGGCATGAAGCGGCGGGCTGGTCTCGC
>SXZN01000108.1 GCA_005787865.1 Opitutaceae bacterium
AGCACCAGCAGCGCGTGGGGCGTGATGGAAGGGTCGCTGCGCAACGTGGTGAAGAAAAAAGTTTTATGCTGCATGAATGGAGCCTTCTCCGACAAATGGCTCGACGTTGCCCAGCGCTGTGGTCTCGCCGCCAGCGGGCTCCGTTTTGAATGGGGGCAACCGATCGATCCCGCCGCGCTGCGGGCGGAGTTGGCCACCGGGCAATACGATGCGATTACGCTGATTCATAATGAAACCTCTTGCGGTTGCATGAGCGATCTTCCCGCGCTCATGGCAGTTATTCGTGAGTTCCCTGAGGTCATCAGTATCATCGACACGATTAGCTCGTTCAGTGCGCTGCCGATTAAGAAAGATGAACTCGGCATCGACGTGATGATAACTGGTTCGCAAAAAGCCCTAGCGCTTCCACCCGGGTTATCAGTTTTTTCGGTTTCCGAACGGGCGCTCGCTCGCGCGGCTACCATCACGGGCCGTGGTTATTATTTCGATTTCATTGAATTTCAGAAGAACCACGAAAACGGAATGACCCCGAGCACCCCAGCGATTTCGCTCATCTACGCGCTCCAATCTAAACTCGCCGACATCAAGGCGGAAGGTGCGACCGTCCGCTATGCACGCCATGCGCGGCTCAATCAATTGGTGCGCACTTGGGCTCTCGCGAAGGGCTTTCAGCTTTTTCCAGCCGCCGGCCACGGCTCAGTGACGCTGAACTGCTTTGCGAACACGCTCAAGGTCGACCTCAGCGCTTTAAATAAATCGCTCAAATCAAAACACGGTTTCGTCATCGACGGAGGCTACGGTAAATTAAAGGGCCTCGCCTTCCGTATTTCCAATATGGGGGATGAGACCGACGAGACGATGACCGCCCTGCTCACCGCCCTTGATGCAGTTTTGGCGGAATTAGCGGCGACCAAAGCGCTGGGCTAATTTACCACGCTCGATGCATCTAGCTGAAATATTTTCGCACTGAAAAGCTTGGATTTCTGGAGTAAATGAGCGGTGCTTTCAGCTCGTAAGAAAGAAGGTCTGTAAAAGTAGTGCTTGAAATTGTCGGGGACGAAGCGTAACCGCTCGGCCCCACATGAAATGTCTCATCATCGCTGAAAAACCCTCCGTCGCGGCTGATCTTGCACGCGCCCTCGGTAAAATCCCCAAGCAGGGTGATCATTTTGAAAATGAGAAATACGTAATTTCTTCTGCTGTGGGTCATCTCGTCGGCCTGCAAATGCCCGAGGATATCGATAAGAAAAAATATGGTTTCTGGCGGTTGGAAACTCTCCCGATCATTCCGGAAGAGTTTCAGCTGATGCCGATCAAAGAATCGAAGACTCGCTTTGACCAACTCAAGAAGCTGCTCGCCCGCAAAGATGTGACCAGCGTGATCAACGCCTGCGATGCGGGCCGTGAGGGCGAGCTCATCTTTACTTACATCTACCAGCTGACGAAGTGCAAAAAACCCTTCGAACGCCTGTGGATGTCCTCGATGACCGATACAGGCATCAAGGAAGCTTTCAAGCACCTCCGTCCGGCCAAGCAGATGCAAGGTTTGGCTGACGCTGCGCGCTGCCGCAGCGAAAGCGACTGGCTCATCGGCATCAATGGCACCCGCGCTCTGACCAAACGCATGTTTGGCTCCCGCGCCGGCAACGTGGCCTCGGTCGGCCGCGTGCAGACGCCCACCCTCGCTATTGTCTACAACCGCGAATTAGAGATCCGGAATTTTAAGCCGCGTGATTACTGGCGCATCACCGCCAATTTCGAGGTCGCGAAGGGTACCTATGAAGGTATTTACCAGCGCACCGATTATAAGAAAAATGACGATGAACATGATCGCGTCGACCGCCTCTGGGTGAAAGCGGCCGCGGAGAAAGTAGTCGCCGCCTGCCAGGGCCAGCCGCTGGCCGCAGTTTCCGAGGAGAAAAAAGCCAGTACCTCGATTGCACCGAAGCTTTACGATCTAACCACGCTGCAACGCGAGGCGAACGGTCGCTTCGGTTTTCCGGCAAAGCGCACGCTCCAGATTGCGCAGTCGCTGTATGAGCGGCACAAGATGATCACCTACCCCCGTACCGATTCGCGCGCGCTGCCAGAGGATTATATGCCGCTCGTTCGTGAGACGCTGGGTAATTTAGGTGGCGACCTCAAAGTACACGCGCAACGCGTGCTCGATTCCGGTTGGGTCCAGCCGAATAAACGTATTTTCAACAACGCCTTGGTGTCGGATCACTTCGCGATTATCCCGACCCAGCATGACGCCAAGCATCTCGATGAAGCGGAAGCCAAGTTGTTTGATATGATCGCGCGTCGCTTCGTGGCCACGTTCCACCCCGTCGCCGAATTCGATATCACCACGCGCCTCAGCGTCGTGGGCGGTCACACTTTCAAAACCGAAGGCAAGGTTCTGACCTCGCCAGGCTGGCTCGCGGTCTACGGCAAGTCCACGGTTGATGACGATTCACCTGATTCGAAGGCTTTGCCCGCCATGTCGCCCGAGGACAAGAGCAAGGCGAAGACGCTCGACGCCACCCTTCACTCCGAAAGCACCCGCCCCCCCCCACGTTATACCGAAGCCACGCTCCTCTCCGCGATGGAAGGCGCGGGCAAGCTCGTCGATGATGATGAACTCGCCGACGCGATGAAAGAACGGGGTCTCGGCACACCCGCCACCCGGGCAGATACCATCGAGGGCTTGGTTAACCAAAAATACATTGACCGCGCCCAGCGCGAGTTGGTGCCGACCACTAAGGCCGAGCAGCTGATGCAGTTTTTACAGGCTGTGCAGGCCACCGATATCACCAGCCCCGCGATGACCGGCGAGTGGGAGTTTAATTTACGCCAGATGGAACAGGGGAAATTTTCACGCGAGAAGTTCATGGCTGAAATTATTAAGGAGACGAAAGGCATCGTCGAACGCGTCAAGGGCTTTGAGGAAGATGACTCTGCCTCTCGCGTCACCGAGATTATCTCCCCCACTGACGGCCTGCCCATGCGCGAAACGCTCCGCGGTTACAAATCGGCTGACGGCGAACTCATGGTTTACAAAATCATCGGCGGCCGGCGCATGGAGGAGTCCGAAGTCCAAGCGCTCGTCGAAAAACGTCAGGTTGGTCCGCTCGATGGCTTCATCTCCAACAAAACCCGCAATCGATTTTCTGCCGTCATCAAGCTGGCCCTTGTCGAGGAGACTAAGAAGGACAAGGTCACCAAGCAGGAAGTGGTTACCAAAAAGTGGAAAACCGAGTTTGATTTCGGCGACAAGGTTGACCTCGCCACCCTCACCCCGTTCTGGACTGATCCGGCCACAAAGGCCGAATTGTGTGAGAGCGGCAGCAGCTACGTCTTACGCGAACATGATGGCGCCGCGTGGCAGCAGACTTTCCGGCTCGGCCGCATTATGTGCCAGAAGTCGATCCCGTCCGAGCAGGCGATCAAGATCGTTGCTGAAGGTAAGACTGACCTCATCACCGGATTCATCTCCAAGAAAGGCCGGCCCTTTGATGCATTCATAAAGCGCGAGGGCCCTAAAATAGCTTGGGAATTTCCGCCGCGTAAGGCCAAGCTCGACAAGGATGGCAACCCCATCGCCCGCAAGGCCCGCGTGCCGCTCAACCTTTCCACCGCGACCATTATCGGTGAGAGCAAGGTGCACGGCGGTGAGTTGGTCATGACCGACGATGCCTACTACGTGCGCAAGCCCGGTCAGGACAACCGCGCCGTGTTTAAGTGCGCCCGAAAAGTTTGCGACGTCGAGATCCCCGTCGACGAAATCCGCAAGCTCATCGAAGACGGCCGCAGCGAACTGATCGAGGGCTTTGTATCCAAGCGCGGCAACAAATTTAGCGCCTACCTCGTCCTCTCGCAAAAACAGGATAAGGCAGAATTTGAATTCCCCCCGCGCTAATCCACCACCCCGAACCCGGGCGCGCCCGGACGCGCCGCAAAGTAAGCTTTGATAACTGCTTGCGGTTATCACTTGCGCGGGTGAATTGTGCCTTGTGAAAAATCCTCTATTTTTCGGACCGCGTGGGGTCGCCGCACTGGCTCTCGGATGTATCGGTCTCGGCATTTACGCTTATCACCAACAGACGGCACTGACCACGGCAGAAGCGCTGATTCATTCGCTGCAGACGAAAGAGAGCGGCGCTCTGCCGGCCTTCCCCGAGACCGCTGACGCGTTGGATAATGCTTTCAATTCAGAATTAACCACCGCCGCTGCATCCGCCGAAGCGGAACCGAAAGATAAACGACGCGGCAGCAAAGCGCGGCGCGGGCCCGATGATTTTGCCAAAATGATGGATACTCCGGAAATGCAGCAGCTCATGAACCTGCGCGATCGGGGTATGCTCGACAGTCGCTACGCTGAACTGTTCAAGCAATTAGCGCTGCCCCCGGACCAGTTGAGGAAATTACAACAACTGCTAGTCGATAAACAAAGCACGGTGCGGGATGTGCTCGCCGCCATGCGCAGCCAAGGCCTCACGCCTAATCAGGAAAATGCCGAGCGATGCGCAGCTTGGTGCAGAATGCTAACACGGAACTCGATCGCCAGATCGAGAGCACGCTCGGGGCTGCGGCCTATGCGCAGTATCAAAATTATGAATTAACCGAGCCTCAACGAGCCACCGTCGAGCGTTTGCAGCAGCGCTTGAGTTATGCGGGCGAACCCATGACGCCCCAGCAAGCCACCAACCTAGTGGGGATCCTTAGCCAAAATGTGCCGCCTGCTTCGGCCGCAACTGACCCCGCACTTGGTCGCCCGCGTGGCGGGGCCTTTGGCAATAATAATAGTTCAGGGGCGGCAATAACGCCCCAGGCGATCGCTCAATCACGCGCAGTTTTATCCCCCAATCAGGTCAATACCCTCATTGCTCTTCAGCAGGAAAAAGATGCCCAGGCGCAACTCGCGCGTAAGCTGAGACTAAATATGAGTGCGGTGCGGATGCCCGCGAGTCCTAGGAATTAATTCCTGATTACGATCAGGAAGCCTAGGTCAAATTACGGCGTACGTCGTAACGTCATATTAACCAGCTAGACCGGAAATAGGCTTGTGACGCTTTGCTCTGACTAGCTACTTTGAGTCCTGCCATGATCGTAACTACCGCTCAACTCTTCCAACACGCCTACGGCAAATATGCTGTCGGTGCTTACAATATTAACAACGCCGAACAGGCCATGGGGCTCTTTAAAGGGGCAATCGCCTCGCAAGCGCCGTTCATCATTCAGATTTCCAAAGGAGCGCGCAAATACACCGATAAGCGGATGCTCGAAGCGGTTATTCGCGCGGCGGGCGAAATTTTCCCCGAGGCTATTTATGCCGTTCACCTCGATCACGGTGACGAAGAAACCTGCTACGAGTGCATTAACTCAGGCTTTTTCAGCTCCGTCATGATCGATGCTTCACACGATCCTTTTGAGAAAAATATCGAAATCACCAAACGGGTGGTTGAGGCCGCCCATAAAAAAGGCATTTCGGTTGAAGCTGAACTCGGGATGCTCGGTGGCGTTGAAGAGGACATCAAGGTCGAGGAAGGTAACGCCTGCTTAACTGATCCCGCTGAGGCAGAAGATTTCGTCAAACGGACCGGTTGCGATTGTTTGGCGGCAGCCATCGGCACCTCCCACGGCGCCTTTAAGTTTAAGGGCAAACAATCCTTGCATTTTGATGTCCTCCAGAAAATCCAAGCCCGCTTGCCCAATTTCCCACTGGTCATGCACGGATCTTCCTCCGTGCCGCAAGATGAAGTAGCGCGCATCAATGCCGCCGGCGGTCAAATCGCTGGCTCGATGGGCGTGGACGTGAATGAATATCTGCCCGCGGCTAAACTTGG
>SXZN01000109.1 GCA_005787865.1 Opitutaceae bacterium
GGCGCGCTGGTCGATTGGGCGCGTGACCCCAGCCGTTCCCACAATGCGCCCTTGGGCATTATGCAGGGGGATTTTCGAGGTGATGCACCAGCGCGCGGTGTGATTGAAGCGGCCGATCAGTTCCACGCGGGAGAGAATGCGCTCACCTTGCAGCACGCGCTCGTCGTCGACGCGATACTGGTTGGCCATAACTGGGCCGCAAAAATCAAAATCAGTGCAGCCGATGATATCAGCGCGGCTGGCGACGCCAAAATTAAGCAGAAAGGCCATGTTGACCCATTGGTAGTGGCCCTCGGCGTCTTTCACCCAGGCCAGCAAATTTTCGACGTAATCTAATAGCTCGATAATCTCGGGTGGCTTCGCCCCAATCCGGCGTAGTGAGGCGAGGAGATGGGGATCGGCTGATGGCGTTTTCATGACGCCATAGTCGCCGCCGGCGTGAGCCATGACAGGTCAAGCGCGGTGTGCGTTTGCCGGCCATTGGCCGCGACTAGGTCAACGCCATCGCCGCGGGCGGTAATGGCGGCCACACGATCGAAACTTTTTGGAATCACGGCCATGGCCATGATGGTGCTGATCGAGGTGGAACGCTGCGCGTGTAATTTCAGCGTGGTCGGAATTCCCCGGCGATTGAGCAAATTGGGTCGGGCGGATTCGGCGAGTCCCAGATGGAAATAACCGGTGATATCTTCCAAGCCCATGACATCTGTATGCCGACCGTTCCAAGGGGCATAATGCCGGCCGCCGTTGGAGATCCACATGACCGTGTGCCGCAGTACCCGGGGATCACGGAGGGCAAACCAAACATAGCCTTCAGCGGGGAAAGTTACGGCCGTCCAAGCAAAAGGAAGTCGGGGATCCGCCGTCAACAGGGCGAGATCCTCATAACCGCGGCGGGCAGGATAAAGACTGAGATCGGCCTTACCGCCATCGAGCTGGGGGACGCGCTGTAACGAACGAAACACTGCGCCCGGCTTCAGGCTTTGATAGCCGCCATTCTCTGGTAATTCGAACGGCTCGGGGAGGACTTGACCGCGAATGAAACGACTCGTGCTGATGACCCCACTGCCGGGTCTAGCGGGAAATTTCAGCGTAGCGTGATGACCGACATTCATGGGCCCGGTCATGCCGGTGAGAATATGCCGCGAGTAGATCGCGGTGTGGCCATCAATAAGGCTGATGAATTTATCCACGCGCCCCTTTCGCACCGTAGTAGCGAGGCTGGTCTGCAGAGTAACTCGGGCGCCGGAGCGCGTGAGCGATGCTGGCAGCCAGGTAGCGTTAGCAGTTTCGCCATGCGGCGGGTGTTGTTCGCCGCGCCAGGGGGTGGCGTTACCGCCGAATGGGCAGCAGAAAAAATCTCCCCGCAAGGCGCGCAGGATGGCTGGTGAGCCCGCGGCGAGGGGTTCCTCGGCCCAAGGGGCGACGGAATAAGGCTGGACGATTTTCCGGCCTAACTGGAATTGCACGGGGCCGAGGTGGCCGCCTAATTGGGTTAGCCAGCCCTTAACCAAGCGCGATTTAATCGGCCAAGAAGGTTGGCCCTGGATGGTCGTCAGCGGCAGGGAAGACATGGCAGATTGGGGACGCTTTTAAAATTAGAGTAATTCAGTAAGCGCGCGCTATTAGTCTTACTGCCAGTGGAAAAATTATCGAGATCGGCAATTTTGGGTTTTTTCGCGAGAAATTTGTCGCACAAATGTCTGCCCAGAAACCCCGCTTCGCCGGTAGTACTCATAAGTGGCCGCGATATTGGGCTGAAGCGGTTAGCGGTAACGCGGGGCGGGTGGGGGAGACGTAGGCCGCGGGCAGGTCGCGGGGAGGGAAAGACGTGTACAGAATTAGCTCCAGCGTAGATCGCTGCGCGACAGGGGCATTTGGCGAATGCGTTTGCCGGTGGCGGCGAAGATTGCGTTGCAAATCGCTGGTGCGACCGGCGGTAAAGCCGGCTCGCCGAGACCAGTGGTCGGGTAATTCGTCGAGAGGAAGTAGTTTTCCACCTTAGCGGGGGCCTCAGTGATGCGCATTAGTGGATAATCGTTAAAATTCCCCTGCACTACGCGTCCACGTTCAATATTGATCTCCTGGCTCTTCAATGCGCAAAGACCGTCGAGCACGGAGCCTTCGACTTGATTCTCAGCGCCACTGAGGTTGACCACCTGGGCACCGATGTCGGCGCCGGTGACAAAGCGGTCCACCTTGAGTTCGCCATCTTTGGTGACGGTGACCTCGGCGACTTGGGCGAAGTAGCCGCGGTGGCTGAAGTGAAAAGCCAGACCTGCGCCCGAGCCCTTGGCGAACTGCTTTTTGCCCCAACCAGCTTTCTCGGCCGCGAATTTAAGGACGTTACGCATGCGCGCGACGTTGTAAGGCGGACTGACTTGCTTGCCTTTGCCGCCTCCGATGTTGCTGGCCGGCATTTCATCTATATCGCCGAGGATTTCGAGCCTCAGTTCGAGCGGATCGCGCCCGCCGGCGTGGGCAAGTTCGTCGATGAAACTGTGAAAGACCCAAGAAAAAACGCAGCTACCGGGAGCGCGCCACGGACCCATGGGCCAGCCGGTGTCAAACATGGTTTGCTCGGCTTGGTAATTGGCGATCCAGCGGCCGGGAAACTCATCGGCGCTGAGATTGCCGCCGCTGCCGGGGCTGCCGCCCTCGCCAAAGGTGAAAAAGTGGTTTTTCCATGCGATGATTTTTCCTTGGGCGTCGATCCCACCTTTTAGAAAGTGTAAACCACCCGGGCGATATTGATCGTGTCGCATGTCGTCTTCGCGTGACCAAGTAAGTTTTACCGGTGCGTTAACCTTTTGGGCGATCGCCGCGGCTTCGATGAGGTAGTCCGCGCCGATCCGGCGACCAAAACCGCCGCCGGCGCGGTTAAGATGAAGGATGATCTTTTCAGGTGGGATGCCGAGGATCCGATTGACCATGCCGGTGCCGATGGAAGGAATCTGGGTCGGAGACCAGATTTCCATCACGCCGTCTTTCCAGTGGGCGGTGGTATTTTGCGGCTCGAGGTTGGCGTGAGAAATGAACGGATAAACATAATTTGCTTCGACGATTGTGGCGGCTCCGCGTAGGGCGGCATCGGGGTCGCCATCTTTGCGGAGAACTCGTTCACCGGGTTGGCCGGCTCTTTCTTTGGCCTGTTGAACGAACCCATCCCAGCTCTCGTTTACAACTTTGCCCTCGTCCCAGACAATTTTCAGCTGTTTGCGGGCGGTCATCGCGGCCCAAGTCGAGTCGGCAATAATGGCAACCCCGGGAACTAATTCTTTTAGTTTGCCGTTGCCCTCTAAAATAAAAGCGTCCCTGACGCCGGGAAGGGTCTTAATTTGGTCGAGGTTGGCGCTAACTACTTTGCCGCCAAAGGCCGGGCATTTTTCGTAAACGGCGTGGAGCAGGCCCGGCAATTTGACGTCGATACCAAACAGCGGTTTGCCGGTGACAATCGAGGGGGTGTCGTACTGCGGAACGCGCGTGCCCAGCAATTTGTAATCCTTGGGCTGCTTCAAAACGACGGCTGACTTATCTGGCACGGGCAACGTGGCGGCCGTGGCTGCAAGGTGACCATACGACAGCTTTTTGCCGGATGCGGGGTGGATTATCGTGGCGTTCTCGGCGCGGCATTCGCTTGCCGGGACACCCCAGGTCTGAGCGGCGGCTTGGACTAGCATCGTGCGCGCGGTGGCGCCGACGAGGTGGAAATTATCGTAATTATTGGGCGTCGAGTTACTTCCGCCAGCTCCTTGATTGCCAAATTTAGCGAGGTCGAAGTCTCCTTGCTCAATGGTAATATCATTGAACGGCACCTCGAGTTGCTCGGCGATGATCATCGGGAGCGAGGTTTTTACGCCCTGGCCCATTTCGGGTTGTTTGGAGACAATAGTTATCTTCCCCGCGCCGGTAATGCGGACGAAGGCGTTGGGCTTGAAATCAGCTGAGGCCGAGGTGGCGGTGGTGGCGGCGACAGCGTCGCTGCCGGAACGGATGTAAAATGCGAGGGCGAAGCCGCCGGTCGCGAGGCCCGTAAATTTGATAAAGTTGCGGCGATCAACGGCGCGGGAAAGAAGGGATGCGTTCATTGGGCA
>SXZN01000015.1 GCA_005787865.1 Opitutaceae bacterium
ACTTGTCGTCACGGTTTGGGCTTTTCTCAAAATTATCGATATCGTCGGCGGTAATTTCCGGCCACTTTTTGATACGCTCATCCCGCACCGCTTGCAGGATATTCCGCTGGTCTGGGAGATGGCCGTCACGGTCATAGTCTTTGCTTTAGTCACACTGTTCGGACTGGTCTCTCATTATTTTTTCGGGAAATACCTGCTTGATCTTGGTGAACGAGCGATTCTCGCCATCCCGGGCCTCAATACCGTTTATCGCTCCGTCAAACAGCTGGTCTCCACGTTCGGATCGCAAAATCGAAATCTCTTCAGTCGCGTCGTGCTCGTGCAATATCCACGACCGGGCGTGTGGACACTCGGTTTCCTCACGAGTAAAACTCAAGCAGAGGCGCAGATCCGCGCCGGTTGCGAACTCTGGGCAGTCTTTGTTCCCACCTCCCCGATTCCGACGGCTGGCTTTATGCTATTTTTTCCCCCAGCAGAAATCATCGAACTAGCAATGTCCGCCGGCGATGGCATGAAAATGGTGATCTCAGGCGGGGCAATGATTCCTACCTGGCCGGATGCCGCGAGCGCTCAAGCAGAGCTGAAAGCTAAAATCTAAGCAGGCCGGCGCTGCGCACTGACCGTCACCCCCTATGCTCGGTCAACAGCTCCAAACTGACGCCTTCATCCTCGCCAAGCAGCCTTCAGGTTCCGATTCGTTTGAGCAGTTGACGGCCTTCTCCCGTACGCAGGGCATCTTGCCTTGCCTTCGCCGGATGAGTCAGAGCAAGACGGCGCTCACGCCCCTTGATTTATTTGATGAGGCTGAACTTTGGCTCGAATCCACCAACCAAGGTCGCACGTGGTTCATCAAGGAGCACCGCTTCATCCAGCGCGAACCTGGCATCGGCCGATCCTATGAAACTCTCCGCGCCGCCGCGGCCCTGGCCACGCTGATCAGCCGTAACCCCGTAGCTGACGAATCCCGCGCGGCCGTCGCTAGCTTACTTCGATCCAGCCTGACCGCGCTCGGGGCCGGGGGACGACCAGATATTATTTGGCTCAAGACACTTTTTTGTTTTCTCCGCGACGAAGGCTACCCCGTGAAACAGCAGTGGTGGCTAGAACTCTCCGCGAGCGAACGTGAGCTCGCCGCTACCCTCATCAATCAACCCCTCGCCGCCCAACTAGCCACGCCCGCAGCCGTCGCCGTAATCATCCGCCGGCTCGAGGAATGGATGCAGCGCGAAACAGAAGTGCGCGTGGCTTGAGCTAGCCCCATGGAGTTCTCCCTCGAAAAGAAAACTGCTAGTCTAAGCGTCGGCGATTTCGCCAGCTTTACCCTCGGGCCCCAATCAGCTGGCGGCGGCCCCCAAGGGATCGAACGTGCCCAACTGGGCCAACAATGGCACCACACATTACGCCGCCAGGTGGAACAAGAATTCACGATCGATGGCACGCTGCGCGCAGACGTACAATTTGAGACCGCCATTAGCGGTCAACTGGTGCACCGCGGTTGGACCTTTCTGCTCGCCGGTCGCATCGATCAGATCATCGGTCGCACCTTGCGGGAAATTAAAAGCGTCACCCAGCCTCTCCCCGCTGACGAGGCTGCGCTGCGGGCCGACTACCCCAGCTATTTTCGCCAACTCGCCGCTTACCTGGTGCTCGCCCGCACGGCCGCACGGCCACTGATGGCGGCTGAGTCCGCGCTCGGCGACTCAACTGATCGCCCCAGCCCACTGACCCCACTGCGGGCGGAGCTTGTTTTTGTCGAAACCAGTTCGGGACTGACCCAAACGATTGCGCTGACCCCATTCGACGAGGCGCTGATTTATCATCAGCTCGATGCGCTAGTTGAATTTCTAAATCTCCGCGCCCGCGCCACTGAACGGCGGCGCAGTTTAGAATTCCAGCCGGCCTTTACCACCCTTCGATCTGGGCAGGAAGATATTCAAAAAAACTTAACCGCCGCTTTTGCCGATCACCCGATCACCC
The DNA here is from genome assembly GCA_005787865.1 of Opitutaceae bacterium. Lineage (GTDB taxonomy): Bacteria > Verrucomicrobiota > Verrucomicrobiia > Opitutales > Opitutaceae > Lacunisphaera. Next base: position 1,978 of record SXZN01000015.1, read on the forward strand.
CTACGACCGCCAGCCCCTCCAAGAAAATTCTTTTTTTTGAAGCCCCCACCGGCTACGGCAAGACTGGGTGTGTGCTTGAATTCGCGCTCACCCAGTTGCGCGCCGGCCGTTTCGCTCGTCTCATCTGGCTCACCGGTAAAGCCACCGGCCAATTGCAAGTGGTGCACACGCTTCAGCAGATGACCACCCCGAGAGAGCATAGCCCATCAGGCCACCAGACCCCTTTAGCTTTCTGGCAAGTGCGGAATAAATCGGAGCACTGCGTTAATCATACTTTTCACTGCGTCCGCGCGGGCTGCGATTATCTCGCCGAGGCCCCCGAACGTTGGGCGCATAGCGGCTTGGCTAAATTTTATCTCGATGACCAACAACCGCGTGACCTCGATTACCTCCGCACGGCCGGCCGCGAGGCGCGGATTTGTCCCTTTGAAATAACCCGCACCGCACTGGCTTTTCAAGATGTCTGGATTGGCGATTTCAATTATGTCTTCTCCCCCGGTAATCGTGGGGTTTTTTTTGATCAACCCGGCTTTAATCCGGCGGAGACGCTGTTAATTATCGATGAGGCCCACAACCTGCCCTCGCGGGTAGCGGGAGCCTATTCCCACCGGGCCAATGATCGAACGGCTCGCCTCCTCTTGGTTGAGCTCGAGCATTTGCAGGCCCCCGCACCGCTGGGACAGGCCCTCGAAGATTGGATCATGTTACTCGCCTCCCTCAATCCGGCAGAATCGCTGGATCCTGCGCTGGAAGATGAAATTCACGAACTCATCGCTCGCGTAGCTAATTTAGTTAGCACGCTCCCGCTAGACTACGCTGCGCTGGGGCCACAACACGCCGAAGCACTTTGGCAATTCGCCGCCTTAGGTGACTTCCTTAATGATCGCACCTTAACAAAATTGCTCTGGGTCCCACGGGAAGGTGAGCTCGAGTTCACCTGCGTCGAGGCCGCTCCGGCCATC